>JAGALN010000219.1 GCA_017625185.1 Clostridia bacterium | reverse complement strand
CTTTGGTACAATTGATGTTTTTGGATATAGTCCCATACCCCGTCTTGCACGAAATCCTGAATCGTTTCGCCCCGACTTACCCGCTCTCGCAGGCCGGTAGAGGAAACGTCAACACTGGGCATGGGAACCAGAACAATGCGGGCATCAAATTTTTCGGTAAGCATCTGCTTCTTTGCTTCCATCTGCTCCCGACTGATGCCGGTACGGTTCACCGCTGCCACGGTACAACACCGGAACAACCGTTCCGGTTCCCTCCAGGCATCCATGTAGTCAAGGGAATCGGCACCTACAATAAAAACAAATTCGTTTTCAGGATATTCTGTTCGAAGCCGTTCCATGGTTTCAAAGGAATAACTTGGCTTTCCGCTTTCCGCCTCCATGGGATTGACAGAGAAGTGAGGTTGCCCTACCACCGCCAATCGGGTCATGGCAAGTCGATCCTTTGGGGTGGAAATTTTATCCCGTTCCTTGTAGGTAATGCCGCCGGTTGGTATGAACCATATCTCGTCTAAAGCCATGGCAGAACGCACCTGCTCCGCCATGGCCAAATGTCCTATATGAGGGGGGTCAAAGGTTCCCCCCATGATTCCGATTTTCTTTTTCATTTAGTAGAACAACGCCTTGGTAACTTCCTGATCAATCAGCTTTTTGCCGCCGCCCTTCTGGTTGCAGGTATAAAGCTTTCCAGGAGGATTCTCTCCCTCGCCGTCACGGATCAGGAGAAGAATCCGACCGTCCTTTTTAAGACCATAGGAGCTGGCTCCTGTCTGGATTTCCCGAACCCGTCCCTTGGTGGTAACACACTCGATGTTCCCGGAGTTGATGGGTGCGGACTGAACATCCACCGCATAGACCATAATCTCACCTACTGCATCATAGGTAAAGGCGCCGGCACAGACACCCTCTTTTAAGGTTACAGTATTGGAATTGGTGTATGCCAGAAGATTGACTGTATTCAAATCCTCATTGTAATCTGCCGCAAACCGAACAGTTGCACCGTCGGCAGATACCTGACAGCCATAAGCATTGTCGGAAATCCGCTTTTCTGTTCCCACATAGCCGTTCACAATACTCATGGTCATCAACGCACCACGGTATTTCTCCTCACCATAGCCGCTGATATAAGCCGCTCTGGAGAAATCGTCGCTGATGTCAAACTGGGTCCGCTTTGCAGCATCATCCTCGATGTTGGATACCGCATTGGCAACCTTCTGGGAGACATTCTCCGTCGCCATGACCATGTAGTAGTCACTCTTGTCAGTTTCCGCATAGCTCTTACTGTAGATGATTGCCATTTCGTCATTCCGGAGCCGCTCAATCCGGGTTACCTCATCGGCAACCACATTGCCGGTTCCCGCAGCCAAATCCAGATACTTCACGGTCTGGAAGTTATCCTTGTAGTTACTGTAAGCATAGACTCCCTCGGTCTTGGTCAGGATAACCGGCGGCAGATATGCTTTTTCGGCACGAACCGCCGGGTTTTCCCCTTCCTTGACAGAATACAGGGTATAGGTCCCGGTCTTGGTATCGTAATCCTTGGCATAGAGGCTATAATCGCCCTTTGCAGAGCTGCCGAACACGAAGGATACCTCCTCGTCCAATTTCTTACTCTCCAAAGACGCATCCTTACCGAACTCTCTGACATACAAATCGCCCAGATACTTTTCGGTATTAAACGCATTGAGATAGAGTACCTTCTGTCCGTTCTGGGCAAAGACAAAGTTCCCGCCGCAAACATCGCCGGCAATGGAAACCGGCTCCTCCAGAGCAGGAGTCCAGTAGCAAAGCTCACCATGATTGCCCTTGTCATCGGTCTTCCGCAGGAAGAGAATGGACTGTCCGTCCTTGCTGATAACCACCTTATAGTAAACCGAAATAGAAACCAGAGTCCGGGTCTTAGGGGAATCGTTCTGGCAATAAACCAAATCGCCACGTCCGGTGTTTAGGTCAATGTTTTCCATGAAGTAAGTATACAGCCCGTCTGCCGATACGTGAATCAACTGCTTCTCGGTGGCGGTTTCTGCTTTGTACAGCTTGGGATCTGCCGTGCCGGAAGCCTTAGTCTGCTTGTTGGCATCCTCTTCCTGGACAGGTGCATAAGCACTGATAAAGTTACTGCTCAGCATCACCGGTTTTTTGTTGTAGTATAGATAAAGCTGATTGCCTTTGGTATACAGGGTGGGATAGGTCACATCCCCATTCATCATGCTGGCAACAAGGTTGATGGAGCCGATGATCAAAGTCACCACCAGCACGGCAACAACTGCACCGAAAAACAACCGACGTTTCTTACGGTTATCCTGCTCGGTGGGTTGGCGTCTGGCTCTTGCATTGCGGAGCGCAGCCGCTTTTTCCTTTTCCCGCCGGCTGCTCCGTTCTGCCGCCGTCCGTTTTCCGCCAGAGGTACGACGGACTCTCCGGAGTGCCGCACGCTGTGCCGCCTCCTCCATCTCCTGAAGTGTCCGCTGACGGCGTTCCGGTTTTTTCTCCTCCAGTTCTGTCTGCCGTTCTGGGAAAAGCTCGCCCCGATTATCCTTATCAAGGCTCAGGTCCATATCCGCAATGGCTTGCCGGATTTCCCCTGCGTCCTTGAAGGTCAGGGTATACTGCAGGTCAAAGTCATAGCTGTCCTTAGACGGGTCCACCGCCGAAAAACGGCCGGTTTCCTGCCCGGTAAAACTCCTTGCCGTCAGGTCTGCCTGACAAATGGGGCATTTCGCCATATTGTCAGGAATATTTTGTTGGCACTTCGGACATTTCACGCTCTATCACTGCCTTTCTCAATTCAAAATATCTTTTGCAAATCAGCTTTGGTATATTCAAAGTTATTGTAACACATTTCGCCGGAAATTACAACCATGTTTTCACAAGTTTTCGTTTTTTTTGAGTTCTTCCACAAAAATTTTCTCTTTTTCGCTCAATGGCGCCTTAGAAAGCATCCCCCGACGCTTTTTCAGGGTTGTCCGGATGGACATTTCCCGTTTCCACGCCTCAATGTTTTTGTGATGCCCGCTGAGTAAAATCTCCGGCACCCTTCTCCCCCGCCATTCCTCGGGGCGGGTATACTGAGGATACTCCAAAAGTCCCGAAAAGTGAGATTCCTCCGAGAAGGACTCCTCGCTCTTCAGCACTCCGGGAATCAGCCGTGCGGTGGCATCCACCACCGCCATGGCAGCCAACTCGCCGCCGGTTAAGACAAAATCTCCCAGAGAGATTTCCATATCCACAATCTCGTCTAGAATTCTCTGGTCGACTCCCTCGTAGTGACCGCAAATCAGCACCAGATGTTCTTCTCGGGCAAGTTTCTTTGCCGTTCCCTGACGGAAAGGCTTCCCCTGGGGCGAAAGATAGATGGTTTTCGGCTTATAGTCAAGTCCTTGGCAGACGCTCTGGTATGCCAGATAAATGGGTTCCGGCTGCATCACCATGCCGGTACCGCCCCCATAGGGATAATCGTCTACCTGACGGTGCTTGTTATAAGCAAAATCCCGGATTTGGATATAATTCAGTTCCAGAATTCCCTTGTCCTTGGCTCTGCCGATGATGCTGCTATCCAGCACTGCCTCAAACATTTCAGGAAACAAGGTCAGAATATCCACACGCATCAGTCAATCAACCCTTTCATCAATTCTACCAGAACATAGCCTTCCTCGATGTTGACTTCCCGAACAACCTGGTCAATCACCGGAATCAAGATGGGTTTTCTGCCCGGGCAGTCTAAAACATAAACATCATTACTGCCGGTCTTGATGACCTCGTTGATGGTGCCAAGAAGCTCGCCATCTACCGTCTTGACAGACAGCCCCTCTAAATCCGCAATGTAATAGGTGCCCTCGGGAAGCTCTCCTAACATCTCCCGCTCCACGGTAACAATCTGATTCCGAAGAAGCTCCGCCGCATTGATGTCGGGAATGCCGGAAAGAGCCGCAATGACGCAGTTCTTGTGAAGCCGGCTTTTGAGAATATCATACCGTTTTCCCCCCACATAGACATACTCCAGCTCATCAAAAATCATAGGATCGTCGCACCAGGGCTGAATCTTCACCTCGCCCCGGATGCCATGGGTGTTGACCACCTTGCCAAGTTCCAGTATCTTTTCCATCCGGTTTTCTCCTCCTATCAAGACAAAAGGGGCACACCAAAGGGCGCCCCCATCGACTATTCAATGTCTACAATGACCTTCTTGCCATTGCCGCCTACGGCAGCCTTCATGACGGTACGAATCGCCTTGGCAATCCGTCCCTGCTTGCCGATGACCTTGCCCATATCTTCCTCTGCAACGTGCAGCTGAAGCATGATGGCGTTTTCTTTTTCTTCCAGGGTAACCTCTACCGCATCAGGATCGGTCACCATGGATTTTGCAATAAACTCTAAAAGCTCCTGCATGGATCTTTCCTCCAATCCGAGATTAGATAATGCCCTTTTCTTTCAAAAGACGCTTTACGGTGTCGGTAGGCTGTGCACCGTTCTTGATCCACTTCTGAACCTTTTCTGCATCAAAATCAGTGGTGGAAGGATCGGTCATGGGATTGTAAGTACCAACCTGTTCAATGAACCGGCCATCTCTGGGATATCTGGAATCCGCAACAACCACACGATAGAAAGGAGCCTTCTTTGCACCCATTCTCTTCAAACGAATCTTAACTGCCATTTTTTGTTACCTCCAAAATAGTGAAAATAATATTGTTTTACGGGCAATGCCCTAATTCCTTTTCTTCTAAAAACCCGGGAACCCACCGGGGAAACCCCCGAACATTCCCTTGCGGCGTTTCATCTTTTTGCCCATGCCCCCGGAGAGCTGCTTCATCATCTTTTGCATCTGCTCAAACTGCTTAATGAGAGCATTCACTTCCGCCATGCTGGTGCCGCTACCCTTGGCAATCCGCTCTTTTCTAGAGGGCGTCAGCTTATCCCGGAGCTCTCGCTCCCGGGGGGTCATGGAAAGAACAATCGCCTCAATCCGACCCATCCGCTTTTCGTCCACATCCACATTCTTAAGCGCCTTAGCATCCACACCGGGAAGCATCCCCAGCACGTCCTGAAGGGGACCCATGTTCTTCATCTGTTCCATCTGGTCCAGAAAATCCCCAAAGGTGAACTGCTGGCTCCGGAGCTTCTTCTCCAGCTCCTCTGCCTTTTTCATATCCAAGGCTTGTTCTGCCTTTTCAATCAGGCTGAGCATATCCCCCATTCCAAGAATTCTGGATGCCATCCGGTCAGGGTGAAAGACCTCCAAATCGGTGAGCTTTTCTCCCATACCACAAAACTTGATAGGCTTCTGGGTTACCGCCCGCACTGAAAGTGCCGCACCGCCACGGGTATCGCCATCTAACTTAGTCAGGACTACACCGGAAATTTCCAGTTCCTTATTAAAGGCGTCTGCCACATTGACCGCATCCTGTCCGGTCATGGCGTCCACCACCAGAAGAATCTCGGTAGGATTCACCTCTGCCGAAATCTTCTTCAGCTCCTCCATCAGGGTTTCGTCAATATGGAGCCGGCCCGCCGTATCGATAATTAATACGTCATTGGCGTAACGGACTGCGTGGGCAAGACCCGCCTTGGCAATCCCTACCGCATCGGTGTTTCCCTCTTCGGCATAAACAGGGAGTTCCAGTTTCTCTCCCACCACCTGGAGCTGCTTCACCGCCGCAGGACGGTAAACATCGCAGGCACAGAGAAGAGGGCGTTTCCCCTGCTTCTTTAAAATGCCGCCCAGCTTTGCCGCCGTGGTAGTCTTCCCGGCGCCCTGCAGACCAGCCATCATAATCACAGTCGGCGGCTTGGAGGCAATCTCCAGCTTCTGCTCGGCACCGCCCATCAGGGCAACCAGCTCTTCATTGACAATCTTAATAACCTGCTGTGCCGGGGTCAGGGACTCCATCACCTCCGCACCGGAGGCGCGCTCGCTGACCTGCTTGACAAAGTCCTTCACCACACGGAAGTTAACATCTGCCTCCAAAAGGGCAAGCTTGACCTCACGCATGGCGTCTTTCAAATCTTTTTCGCTGACCTTCCCTTTGCCCTTGAGCTTCCGGAAGGTATTCTGCAATTTTTCTGTTAAGCTCTCAAATGCCATTGCCAAACCCCCATCCGATCTCTTATAACTGCTCGTTCATCTCCCCGATCATGAGAAGAATCTCGTTGATTTTTCTTTTGATGTCGTTGGGCAGATAGCGGATATTCTCGGATTGCTCAATCTCCCGAATCACCTGGTCAATATGCTCCAGATTTTCCTTAATACCAAGGAATCTCTGTGCCAAGCCCAGCTTTGCCTCCGCATCAAAGAGAATATGCTCTCCACGCTTGATGTTGTCCCGGACGCCCTGTCTGGTAATCCCCATATGCTCCCCGATTTCAGACAAGGACAAATCCTCGTTGTAGTAGAGGTCAATGCTCTCTGCTTGACGCTGGGTCAGCATATTCCGGTAAATGGAAAACAGTAATCCAATCTGAACATTTTTTTCCATCTTCCTCACTCCGCTAACGCAATGTGTGTAAAGCATGTTCGCTTTACGGATACCCATTATACACGGTTTTTCCTGCTCTGTCAAGGGGTTTTCGAGATTTTTTTGAAATTTTTCTCACCCTATCATTAGAAAAATCCCAAAAAGGATGTAGAGGCCCCCTCCCGACGGTCCGCTTGAAACCGAAAGCACGGACTGTCAGCGACGCCAGTCCCTACAACAAGTTATCCAAAATCATTCCAAAACAACAACGGAGTTTCCCGAAGGAAACCCCGCTTCATAGCTACTTACTCAATCACGTAACTCCCCTTAACCATGACAATCACATCGGTGTCAGCACGAAAGCCTCTGCCGTCTGCTACCGGGACAATCAGCTGGTGGTTAGAAGGCATCGCCGTTCCATTGGCCAGGTCAACTCCCTCGGTGGTGTCTGCCAGACCGCCCTTTTCGGTGGCAATGATGGTACCCTTACCCATCCGGAGAATCAGTTCGGTACCCGCCTCACAGGTTACGGTTTTGCCTGCAGGAACATTGACTACGGTAAAGGTGTTGGTATGGAGAGTGGTGGTTCCCTCGGAGGCGGCAATGCCGAACCGCTCGTCGATGTACGCCTTAATTTCGGGAATCACAATGTCCACAATGTAGCTTTTGGTAACCACGGGGTCATCGGCACCCCCCGGCTCGGAGAAAGCCACCAAACCGCCGCAAATCAGCAGGCAGATTCCCACTACAATTCCAATCACGGTAATTCTCGTCCTCATTTTCATCTTATCTCATCCTTTCCTGTTTCTTGCCGGCTAGGAGAGTCCGAATGAAATCTCCAACGCCTCGTTTACCTTGTCCATTAAACTCTCGTCCAGGTGTCCTATTTTTTCTTTCAGCCGCCGCTTATCGATGGTCCGGATCTGCTCTGCCAGAACCACGGAGTCCCTGGAAAGTCCAAAGCCACCGGCTCCGATTTCGATATGGGTAGGCATTTTTGCCTTGTTGACCTGGGAGGTAATCGCCGTTGCAATCACGGTGGGACTGTAGCGATTTCCCACGTCGTTCTGGATAATCAAAACCGGCCGCACGCCCCCCTGCTCCGAGCCCACAACGGGACTCAAATCCGCATAATAGATATCGCCTCTTTTTACTGCCAAAACATTCACACTCCGCAAATTCAGGATTTTACTACGAGTTTCCTTTCCTCATTGGCAGTGTATGCGGCACTCCTGCTTTTGGTACATGAACTCGGGACGGGATCTGCGACGATGCCTCCCTATGTACACACTTTTATAAAAACCAGGAGGGAATGGGCGTATCCAAAAGATAGTTGTGTTCGCCCACTACCTTGCCGTCACGGAGGTAAATCCGCGGGATTCTCTTGCCGATGATGCAAAGGATTTCGTAGTTAATCGTCCCCATTTTTTCGGCAAGGCTCTCTACCGGTAATTCAATATCATCGCTCCTGCCGAACAAAATCACATCGTCGCCGACAGAGATAGTATTGACTGCGCTTACGTCAATCATACAT
>JAGALN010000218.1 GCA_017625185.1 Clostridia bacterium | reverse complement strand
TTCCGACCGGGTGGTAGGCGAGTATCTCCCGAAAGACGAAACCTTGCTTACCCTGATGAAGAGGAGCTACGAGATTTTGAAGGACCATCCTGTTAACCTTGCCAGGATTGAAAAAGGTCTGCATCCTGCCAACTCCCTCTGGATCTGGGGGAACGGCACCAAGCCGGACCTTGATACCTACCAGGCACGGTTTGGAATCCACGGCGCGGTTATTTCGGCAGTTGACTTAATCAAAGGTATCGGCCGCTGTGCCAAGCTGGACGTGATTGAAGTTCCCGGGGCAACGGGTACGGTACATACCAACTTCGACGGCAAGCTAGATGCCGCTATCGAAGCGTTCAAGAACGGCGCAGACTTTGTCTACCTCCACATGGAGGGCGCTGACGAGGCAGGTCACCGGAGGGAGATTGACAACAAGGTGAAAACCATCGAGCTAATCGACAGTAAGATTGTTGCACCCCTCCTTGCATACTTCAAGGAAACCGGCGAAGACTACCATATGCTGATCATGCCCGACCACCCAACCCCTCTTGCCATCCGCACCCATACCTCCGACCCCATCCCTTATATTCTCTACAAGAGCGAGGCAGAGGAGAACCACGAAAATCGTCCCTATACCGAGGCTGTTGCCGAAGCAACCGGTATTGTTCAACCTCATGCCCATCTACTGATGGAGCAGTTACTCCGGTAAAGATGCAAAAATCCCTTGCATTTTTTACAGAGTTCTGGTATGATAGGTTATTATGACCCGCAATTTCATCCGCCCACAGCTGAAATTGTCTACTACTTTTGTGGGCAGAAAGGTGATAGGAACTATGGCATCATCTACGCAAGCAAAAAAAGAGTATTTAACCTACAACGGAAAGCCCCTTCTCCGGTGTGGCAATCAGATTTATTACGGAAACCCCGAGGATAAATACATTGTCATCTTCCGGCTGGAGGACCAGGAGCCTTTGAATGACTTGCAGATTGCAAAACGAGTTATCATTGAGCTGAAGACCAACGAGGGCGAACAATCCCGTCTGATTCGTCAGGCAGAACGGGAAGGTCTTTACAAGGCCTTTGATATTGGTATGTTCTGGCTGGAGCAGGCTCTGGAAAACGGCTAAACTCACAAACTGCCTGTTTTCATGGTTTGGATGGTGTCCCTATCCAAACCATGATTTTTTTCATAAACCCCCAGATAAAATTTTGAAAAAAGGGTTGACATTTTTTTAAAAATTGTTATAATAATATTCGTGTTGCAAATCATGGAATAAAATCCAGGGATTTGCATATAATGAAAAAGTAAATATTCCTCTATAGCTCAGTTGGTAGAGCATGCGGCTGTTAACCGCAGGGTCGTTGGTTCGAGTCCAACTGGAGGAGCCATGAAAAAAGCGTACTGAAAATTTCAGTACGCTTTTTTCAGCTAAATTCGCCTGGTGGCGAGCTAAATCGAGCAAGCTCAACTAAATTGCCTTCGGCAGCTAAATGTGCTTCGCACGATAATGGCGAATTTAATTTAGCTACTCTTGATAGAGTTATTTAGCTATTGCAGAGCAATAATTTCGCTTTGCGGCTTGCTGCAAAATTTAGCTAAAAATACTTTACATCTATTTTGAACGTGAAAGCCACGCAGAAGACCACCTTTAGGTGGTCTTTTTGCGTGGCTTTTTCATTCGGGTCGAACCAACAAGGTCACGCGGTGCAGTTGCACTGATGTTGCAAACGGACGTAATTCGAGTTAGGCTGGATTCCCGGTGTGTGGAGGATTTTCTTTTTGCATTTTATTGACGGAAGACGGAAATCATGATAAGATATAGAAAGATTTTTGGGAGGTAGTATCATGAAGCATAAACTACTACAACTGTTTTCAGTATTTTTAAGGATTGGTGCCTTCACCTTTGGAGGGGGCTATGCCATGATTCCTCTAATGCAACGGGAAACGGTGGAAAAGCATCACTGGATTTCGGACGAAGACATTTTAGAGGTAGTTGCCATTGCCGAATCCACCCCGGGGCCCATCGCCATCAACGCCTCCACCTTTATCGGTTACAAGGTAGCAGGGTTCTTCGGTGCTCTGGTGGCGACAACTGCCACGGTACTTCCCTCTTTTGTGATTATCCTTGCTATTTCCTTTTTGCTTCAGGAGTTCCAGGATTTTCAACCGGTGGCTTACGCCTTTGCCGGTATTCGTGCCGGCGTTTTGGCTCTTCTGATTAAGGCGCTTTGTAACATGTACAAAAAAATGCCCAAAACCGGGTTTGCTTATTTTATTGCCATTGGCGCCTTTCTGGCAGCAGCCATCTTCAGCGTCAAGGTTCTCCTTGTCATCATTGCCTGCGGTGTTTTGGGGCTCTTCTACGGCCTCTTGGCGGAAAGGGGACAAAAATGATGAGTTATCTTACGCTTTTTCTGACCTTTTTCAAAATCGGTGCCTTTACCTTTGGAGGCGGTTATGCCATGCTCCCCTTGATTCAGGCAGAGGTTCTGGCAAACAACTGGCTCACCGAAAACGAGATCATCAACTTCATTGCAGTCAGCGAAAGTACCCCGGGACCCTTTGCGGTGAACATTGCCACCTACATTGGCTCCCAGGTGGGAGAAATCGGATTTCTCGGCGCATTCTGTGCCACTCTCGGTGTGGTACTTCCCTCCTTTTTGATTATTCTTATCATTGCCCGATGCTATGAGAAGTTTAAGTCCAGCAAGGTCGTCAAGGCTTTGATGTCCGGACTCAAACCTGCTGTCATCGGCTTGATTGCCACCGCACTTCTCTCCATGGCAAAGACGGTCTTTTTTGAAAACGCTGTTTCTCTCTCAACACTAAACCAACCTATGACCTATTTGTCCCTGGGTACCGTGGTTGTGATGTCGGTACTGGCTTTCAAAAAGGTCCATCCTGTGGTTATTATCTTTCTTTCTGCTATCGTTGGGTTATTGGCAGGATATCTGCTCTAGGAGGTTTTTATGAATATTGTATTGCTTACCGCCCTGGGTGTAGGCGGCGCCACCGTGATTGGCGCCCTCATCGGGTTTGGATTCAAGAATCTTTCCCATAGGTTCAGCGACCTGATTTTGTCCTTTGCGGCAGGAGTCATGCTTTGTGCCGCCGCCTTTGGCTTGATTCTTCCCTCCATGTCCTATGGAGAGAACCCCTCGGTCTTTGTTACCATTCTTGGCATCTTCTGCGGTGCCTTTCTTTTGAATCTTCTGGACAAGGCAGTGCCCCATCTTCACCGGTTATCGGGGACAGATATCGAATCTCACTCCAACCAGAACGGTCAGCTCAATAAGGTACTCCTCTTTGTGATGGCGATTGCCATTCACAATCTCCCCGAGGGCATTGCTGCAGGAGTTGGCTTTGGCACCGGCAACACTGCCGAGGCATTGACCATTGCCGGAGGCATCGCCCTACAAAACATTCCCGAGGGTATGGTTATCATTGCTCCCATGCTGGCATCGGGCATGAGCAAGAAACGGACACTTTTGATTGCTGCCATGACCGGCGTTGTGGAGGTCGTTGGCACCTTTTTGGGGTATTTTGCAGTTTCCATCTCCCATGCAATTCTTCCCTTTGCATTGGCGTTTGCCGGAGGAACCATGCTCTATGTTATCAGCGACGAGATGATCCCCGAGACCCACCACGAGGGGGCGCGGGGCGCTACCTATGCCCTGTTGATTGGATTTTGTTTTATGCTGGCAATGGATTTTTATTTGGGATAAATGACTACGTTGGGATGTTTGAATAAGTTCCCTACACATCTTGGTTGCATTGATAGGTGAAAACTGTACATTTTCACGAACAACTGTAGAAAAGAAAAACAGAAATGAGGCATACCTCATTTCTGTTTTTCTTTTTATAACACTTTTCGCAAAAAGCTCTGTGTTCGTTCATTCTTGGGGTTCTCGAAGATTTCTTCCGGGGTGCCCTCTTCTACGATGGTTCCGCTGTCCATAAAGACGACACGGTCTGCCACCTCTTTGGCAAATCCCATTTCGTGGGTAACCACCACCATGGTCATCCCCTCTTCAGCAAGCTGCTTCATAACCGCCAGGACCTCGCCCACCATTTCCGGGTCGAGGGCGGAGGTGGGCTCATCAAAGAGCATCACATCCGGGTTCATACAAAGAGCACGGACGATGGCAACTCTCTGCTTTTGACCGCCAGAGAGCTGGGAGGGATATGCCTCTGCTCTGTCCTCAAGACCAACCCGTTTCAAAAGCTCCATGGCAGTCTTTTCTGCCTCGGCTTTGGATTTCTTCAAAAGCTTCATGGGCGCAATGGTCATATTCTTCAATATAGTCATATGGGGGAAGAGATTAAAATGCTGGAATACCATCCCCATCTTTTGCCGATGGAGATTGATGTTGACCTTCGGTGCAGTAATCTCCACATCATCAAGGGTAATGGTTCCGGCGGTGGGCATTTCCAGAAGATTCAGGGAGCGGAGAAAAGTAGACTTTCCCGAACCGGAAGGCCCGATGATGACAACAACCTCTCCCTTTTTGATGCCGGCAGTAACCCCGTCTAACGCCTTAATGGCACCGCCGTTATAGTACTTGCACAAATCTTTGGTTTCAATCAAATACTTATCGCTCACTCTTTCTAAGCCCCCTTTCTAACATTCCTACCAACCAGGTGAAGAACATTACCATCACCAGATAAATGACTGCCACCGCAATCAAGGGCATAAAAGGCGAATAGGTTGCCGCACGGATAATATTACCACCCATGGTCAGATCCCGGATGGTTACATAACCGGCAACAGAGGTTTCCTTTAACAATACGATAAACTCGTTTGCCAATGCCGGCAGGACATTTTTGAATGCCTGAGGGATAATCACATAGAGCATGGTACGCTTGTAGTCAAAGCCAAGGCTTCTGCCCGCCTCAAACTGTCCCTCGTCGATGGACATAATCCCCGAACGGACAATCTCTGCAACATAGGCACCGGAGTTGATACCAAATGCCAGAATCGCAACCATCAGGCTATTTCTGGAGGTGGCAAAGATGATATAGTACATAATCATCAGCTGGACAACCACCGGAGTTCCGCGGATGACGGTAAGGTAAATCTTACAGATTCCATTGAGAACGGCAAAAAGACTTTTCTTGGCACCCTTTCTCATTTCATGATGTGTCTTATCGTAGCTGGACCGGACAATCGCCACAATCACGCCCAGCAAAACACCCAATATCAAGGATGCAAAGGTAATCACTAGGGTATTCTTAAGACCGGTTGTGATAAACTTCCAGCGTTCCTCTGCAACAAAGTTCAGGATAAAATCGGCTTTCAAATCAGAAAGCCAAGCGGTCAGCGCTTCCATTGTTTCACCTCGAAATACAAAATAAGGGGACGGAGAATTCCGCCCCCTCTACGTTTTATTCTTATTTATTATTTGCTTCTACATAAGCCTTCGCCGGCTCGTTGTCGATGATAACACAGTCAACCTTACCGGTTACAAGAGCCTGAACAGCTTCGTTACCGGATGCGTACTTCATAACACGTTCTGCACCGAAATCATCTTCTGCATAGATATCACCGGTGGTTCCCTTCTGGGTACCTACCAGGTAATTGACTTCTTCACCCTCTTCACCGTACAAATCATCAACGCTGGTAATCTCACTGCCCTCGGGTACGATGATGGACTGAATACCGGTTGCATAAGTGTCAGAGAAGTTGATGTTCTTCAGACGTTCTTCGGTTACGGTCATGCCAGCCATACCCATGTCAGACTTTCCGGTCTGTACTGCAGTGATGATAGCATCAAAGTCCATGTCGTCAATCACCAGCTTCATATCCAGCTTATCTGCGATGGCTGCAGCCATTTCAGCATCAATACCCACAACCTTTTCACCCTCGTAGTATTCATAGGGCGGGAACTGGGCATTGGTTGCCATGTGCAGCTCCGGCTTACCCTCTGCATCTGCCTGGAATACCAGGTCATGCGCTGTGCCGGAAATGTATTTGTCAACGATTGCCTTCTTGGTGCCGTCTGCATCCATCTCAGCAAGTGCCGCATTGATCTTCTCCAGAAGTTCGGTGTTCTCTTTTGCAACACAGATGGCATAATCCTCTACCGCATATTCGGTATCGAGAATCTGGAGCGTAACCTTCTGGTTACCGCAGCCTGCCAGCACACCCAGTGCCAGTACAACAGCCAATGCAAGTACAAGTATCTTTTTCATAATAATCTCCTCCCATTTTTCAAAAAAGATTGGTTTTATTTTACAACATATTCTTATTTTTGTCAATATAAGATGCAATGTGGAGCGTCACCGCTTTAGAAAGGCGGGAATTATCGCACATTTCTGTGGCACGGCAATCTATGGGAAATCCTTTTTGCAAACTTTCTCTTGGCAATTCTGCATCACAAAATGATCGATCAAATTTTTTGACTTTACTGACCGTCGTCCTTATGATTCACATAAAAGGTCACCAGTTCCTCTAAAATCTCGTCCCGCTCCAAGCGACGGACCAGGTTTCTGGCTCCCTGATGGGATGTGATATAGGATGGATCTCCGGACAAAACATATCCTACGATCTGACTGATGGGGTTATACCCCTTCTCCGCCAGTGCGTCGTGAACCGCCAGTAAAATATCCCGGGGTTTCATTGGTCTTTCGGTTATTGCGTCGAACTTCATGGTTTCCATCATGTTTTTGCGATCCATTCCAATCATCCTTTCTTTGTTTATCGCAGTTCTGCCTTTAACTCCTCTTTGAGAGCTGTCAGAATCTTATCCATAACCTCTGAAACCTCCTGGTCGGTCAGGGTTCTGTCGTCGGCACGGAAGGTCAAAGAGTAAGCGACACTCTTCCTCCCTGCACCCACCTGCTCGCCCTCATAGACATCGAACAGTTTATACTCTCTTAAAATCTCGCTCTGCTGCTTCTCAAAAATCTTCACAATCTCGCCCACAGGCACTGTCTTATCCACAAGGATAGCAATATCACGACTGGTTGCCGGGAACTTCGGCAGCATCTTATAATGCCTCTCTACCGTGTGGTGCCTGAGCAGAATGTTGAAGTCCAGAAGTGCCCCGTAAACCTCAGCGGAAATCTTGAAGTTTCCGGCTACCTCGGGATGAATCTGTCCAACCACGCCCACCTTCTCGCCCTTGACGAAAACTTCGGCACAACGACCCGGGTGGAACGAGGGCTCACTTTCACAAACACCAAAGCTATACTTGGTAATGCCAATGCTGTCCAACAGTTCTTCCACAATACCCTTGGTATCATAGAAGTCCCCATTGCCGTACATGCCAAGGGCAACCACCAGCTTTTCTTCCGGCAGGGTTTCTCCCGCAACCGGACAGTAAACGGTGCCCAGTTCAAAGATACCTGCTTCCGGGTTTCTCCGGTTGTAGTTGGTCCGCAGGGTCTTCATCACCGAAGAAAGCATCTCGGTTCTCATAACACTGTTTTCCTCGCCCAAGGGATTGGAAATCCGCACCACGTTCCGGCGGCTATCCCCGGCGGGAATTTTTACCATATCCAACTCCTTAGGGTCAATAAAGGAGAAGGTCACCGCCTCATAAAGTCCAGATGCTGCAAGGTTTTCCCGAATTGCGTCCTCTAAAAGTTGCTTCTCGGTCTTACCACCAACGCAGACCGAACCCTGCATCATAGTAGAGGGAATCCGGTCATAACCATAGATTCGTGCAATCTCTTCTGCCACGTCTGCCATACCCTCCACGTCATTCCGGAAGGTGGGGATATAGACCTTGCCGTCTTTCACGGTAAACTCCAAGCTGGTTAAAATCTCAATCATTTCCTGCTCGCTGACCGAGATGCCAAGGAACTTATTCATCTTTTCCGGTTCAAAGGGGAGTGTCCGCTGTTCTTTCTTACCAGGGTACAAATCAATCACACCGGAAACCACCTCACCGGCACCGAACTCTGCCATCAGCTGGCAGGTACGGTTGATGGCAGGGAGACAGTTCTCCGGATCAAGACCCTTTTCAAACAACGCCGACGCCTCGGTTCTCATCCCCAGTGCCTTGGCACCACGACGAACCAAAACCGGATGGAAAGTTGCTGCCTCAAAGAGAACCTCTGTTGTAGCTTCTGTAACCTCCGAATTGGCTCCGCCCATCACACCGGCAACACCGATGGCACGTTTGGCATCGCCAATGGCAATCATGGAAGCGTTCAGGGTCCTGGGCTGATCGTCTAAGGTTTCTAATAGTTCGCCCTCCTTGGCGTTTCTTACAACAATCTTGCTGCCCTCAACATTTTTCAAGTCATAGGCGTGCATGGGCTGGCCGTATTCTAACATAATGTAGTTGGTTATATCCACCACGTTGTTGATGGCACGGATGCCGCAGGCTTTCAGCCTTTTTTGCATCCACTCGGGAGAGGGTCCTATCTTCACATTCTTGACTGCCCGGGCAACAAACCGGGAACAAAGCTCCGGATTCTCAATCTCCACCGATGCCATGGCATTTACATCGCCGCCGCATTCGGGAACCACCACTTCGGGAACCGCAAAAGGTCTTCCAAAGGTTGCCGCAGTTTCTCTTGCAAGACCGATGATACTCATACAGTCGGGACGGTTGGAGGTGATTTCAAATTCTGCTACACTCTCGTTGAGTCCCAACACCTGGGTAATATCCGCCCCGATGGGGGTATCCTCGGGAAGAATCAAAACGCCGGTTGCCCGCTCCTCTGAGATACCCAGTTCGTCGGTAGAGCACATCATGCCGCAGCTGGTGACTCCCCGGAGCTTACCCTTGGTAATCTTGATCCCCCCGGGCAGGGTACTCTTGTGCTTGGCAATGGGAAGAATCGCACCCTCAAACACATTGGGAGCACCGGTGACAATCTGCACCGGCTCTTCCTCCCCCAAGTCTACCTGACAAACCACCAGCTTATCAGCATCAGGATGGGGTGTAATCTCCAGAATCTTTCCCGTTACTACATTTTTAATCTCTTTGGCGGGG
>JAGALN010000217.1 GCA_017625185.1 Clostridia bacterium | reverse complement strand
GTTGCATATGAAAAGGGCAGAAACACTCGTGTTTCTGCCCTTTGACTGTCCTTAAGAGTATTCTGCATATGACAGCCTTTTTGGATGTTACATTTAGTTTTCCGCTTTCATTCTGGGAATCCGGATAGAGCCGGTCAGGGGAGTATCATGTTCCTCGGCGGAACGTCCGCACTGGGGACAAACATCACCAATGATACCGGTGTAACCGCAGACAGGATCACGGTCTACCGGGTGGTTGATACTGCCGTAACCGATGCCTTGTTTCTTCATACAGCGAATTACCTTCTCAAAGGCTTCCAGATTGGTGGTTGGATCGCCATCTAACTCCACATAGGTAATGTGACCGCCGTTGGTCAGTGCATGATAGGGAGCCTCCAGGCGAATCTTATCAAAAGCGCTGATGCTGTGATATACCGGAACGTGGAAGGAGTTCGTGTAGTAATCCCGGTCAGTAACGCCGGGAATAGAACCGTATTTTGCCCGGTCAAGTTTAACAAACCGCCCGGAAAGACCTTCGGCTGGGGTTGCAATCAGGGAGAAGTTCAAGCCATATTTTTTCGCCGCCTGATCCATCCGCTGACGCATATAGCCAACAATTTCCAGACCAAGATTTTGAGCGGTGACCGATTCTCCATGGTGCTGACCAATCAGGCACTTCAAACATTCTGCCAAGCCAATGAAACCGGCAGTTAGGGTTCCGTGCTTCAATACCTCTTCCACAGAATCATCCGGACCTAGATTACCGGAATCCAGCCAGATACCTTGCCCCATCAAGAAAGGGTAGTTGCGAACTTTTTTGCCGCACTGAATCTTAAACCGATGGAGCAACTGCTCGATAACCAGGTCAATCTTTCTGCCCAAATCTTCAAAGAACAGTTCCACACTGCCATGTGCCTTGATGGCAATCCGGGGCAGGTTGATGGAGGTGAAACTCAAGTTACCACGTCCGGATACGATTTCTCGGGTGGGATCATAAACGTTGGCGATGACTCTGGTACGGCATCCCATGTACGCAATCTCGGTTTCAGGATGACCCGGCTTGTAATATTGCAGGTTAAAAGGAGCGTCCAGAAATCCAAAGTTGGGGAAGAGACGCTTGGCAGAAATCCTGCACGCCAGCTTAAACAGGTCATAGTTGGGGTCCTCTGGATTGTAGCTGATTCCCTCTTTCACTTTGAAGATATGAATGGGGAAAATCGGTGTTTCGCCATTGCCGAGACCCGCCTCGGTGGCAAGGAGGATATTCCGGATGACCATTCTGCCCTCTGGGGTGGTATCGGTTCCGTAGTTCAAGGAACTAAAGGGAATCTGCGCACCGGCACGGGAGTGCATAGTATTAAGGTTGTGTACCAAGGCCTCCATCGCCTGATAGGTGGCACGGTCTGTTTCCCGCAAAGCAGCCTTGGTAACAAAAGCACTGATTTTAGATGCGTTTTCCGCAGTATCGGTAAATTCCACCAGCTTTTCTGCCAAAAGTTTTTGGTACTCATTTCCATTGGATAGACAGGGAATGGCATTGGTTTCTTCCTGAATATGCTTGACAATTTCCTTTGCAAGTGCTTGCCCATCTTCTTTGTCGCATTCAAGCTCCAGGGAGCGGCCTAAATTTTCGGTAAACCGACGCTTATAGGTTTTTGCAACACCGGGTGCCATGCTGTAGTCAAAATTAGGGACACTCTGTCCGCCATGCTGGTCGTTTTGATTGGATTGGATGGCAATACAAGCCAGTGCCGAATAGCTAGCTATGTCATTGGGTTCCCGCAGAAAACCGTGACCGGTAGAGAAACCGCCCTCGAATAACTGCTTTAAGTCAATCTGACAACAGGTGGTGGTCAGGGTCAAAAAGTCCATGTCGTGGATATGGATATTACCGCTTCGGTGTGCTTCTGCATGGGCAGGGTCCAGAATAAACATATCATAGAACTGCTTTGCACCTTCAGAACCGTACTTGAGCATAGTACCCATGGCGGTGTCGCCGTCAATGTTTGCGTTCTCCCGTTTCACATCATTGTCCTTTGCGGATTTGAAGGTCAGGTCCTCATAGACCTTCATCAAACGGGTGTTCATCTCCCGCACTCTGGTTCTCTGGGAACGGTAGAGGATGAACTCCTTGGCAGTCCGGCTATGTCCTGCTTCGATCAGGACATACTCAACTGCGTCCTGGATTTGCTCCACCGTGGGTTGGGCAATGTTCATGGATTCAATATGCTCACAGACCTTTTCGGCAAGGTTCAATGCGGTTTGATAATCCTTTCCGCCGATGGCTTCTGCGGCACAATAAATAGCGTTGGCAATTTTTTCAATATCAAACGGAACCTCGCGGCCATCTCGTTTTAAAATTGATTGAATCATACAATATCCTCCATT
>JAGALN010000216.1 GCA_017625185.1 Clostridia bacterium | reverse complement strand
CATGAGCCGCAAGGCTCAATTCATGAAATCTTTGATTTCAATTTATGCCGCAAGGCAATTCATTGAGTTTGCTCTGCAAACTTATTCTACCATAAGTAAAAATGTTTGCTTGCAAAGACATTTTTACGCAGCCGTCAATATTGCAGGATGTACGCAGTACATCATCGACAAAGTCGTAAAGACTTGCGGAGCAAGGCTTACTGCATTTATTATACCATATTCAACAAAAAAATAACAACCTCTGTAAAGAAGTTGTCATTTTATTTTTAGTTACGCAATCGCTTTCTTTCTGGTCAAAAGTTGAAGAGCCACAACCACTGCTACCAGGGCGATGCCTATGGTGTCGGTAACCAGTCCCGGATAAATCAGGAGCAGACCGCCCGCCAGGGAGATGATTCGCTGATACCAGGGCATGTTGCGGAGCAGATACCCCTCCAAGGACGCCGATACCGAGAAAATACCAATCAGGGAGGTAATGATAATCACGACCACCTCTGCTGCCGTGGTATCAATGAAGAGCAGGGCGGGGTTTAAGGCAAAGACATAGGGCACGATGAATGCACCGATTGCCAATTTGGTCGCCGTAACCGCCGTCCTCATGGGATTTGCCTGGGCGATGGCCGCACCGGCATATGCCGCAAGTGCCACCGGCGGGGTCAAATCCGCCACAATACCAAAGTAGAACACAAAGAAGTGTGCCGCCACAGCAGGAACACCCATCCGCACCAGAATCGGGGCACAGGTTGCAGCCATGATACAGTAGTTCGCCGTGGTGGGAACGCCCATCCCCAGGACAATACAACAGAGCATGGTCAAAAACAGCGCCACAATCACCTGATTGCCTGCCAGGGCAACAATACCGTTAATCATCATATTGGCAAGACCGGTCATGGTGATTGTTCCGGCAATCATTCCGGCAACACCGCAGGCAGCGGCAACAGCAATCATGCCCTGCCCGCCTGCTGCTAAGGCTTCCCAGATACGCTTTGGCGTAATCCGGTTTTCCTTATTGAAAAAGCTGACCACGATAGCCGCAACGATTGCAATAGCTGCTGCGTACTGGATAGAACGCTGGGTAATGCTGACCAGATAAATCAGCAAAATCAGCGGGATCAGCAGATAAACCTTTTTCAAAAGAGGCAGGAGCTTGGGCAACTCCTCTTTGGTCAAGCCACGGAGTCCCTCTTTCTTGGCCTCCAGGTGAACGGTAATAAAGACACCGGCAAAATACAGAACCGCCGGAAGAATGGCACGGACTACAATGTTGCTGTAAGGAACACCGATGTAGTCTGCCATCAAGAACGCCGCCGCACCCATAATCGGGGGCATAATTTGACCGCCGGTAGAGGCGGATGCCTCGGCTGCCGCAGCAAATTCCGGCTTGTATCCGGTCTTCTTCATCAAGGGGATGGTCACCGAACCGGAGCCGACGGTATTGGCAACGGAAGACCCCGAAACCATACCCTCAAAGGCACTGGCAACCACCGCAACCTTGGCGGGGCCGCCGGAGAAGCCGCCCACAACTGCGTTGGAGATGTTAATAAAGAAATCTGCAATGCCGGTCCGTTCCAGAAAGGCACCAAAGATGATAAATACCACAATGAATTTGGAGCATACATTGATGGGGGTGGATAAAATCCCCTCTTTACCATAGAAAAGATAATGAACAATGTAGTTGAGCCTTCCCCAAAGGGTGGGGTTGGAAAGACCCCAAATCAAGGCATACAGGACAAAGCATCCCGCCACAATCACAATGGGAATCCCTACGCTCCGCCGACAAGCCTCGGCGGTGGAGATAATACCCAAAATACCAATCACAATCTGGTACCACGCAAAGCGGCTGCCCTGCTGAATGATGGTTTCCGCATTGGCAGCAAAGTACAAAAATGCACCGGTGCCGCAAATCAACAGAAGAACATCATACCAGGGCATGAAGTTAACCCTTTGCTTGCCCTTCCTGGCAGGATAAACAATATAGGCAAGACAGACGATGAATGCCACAAAGGTGGTCAGCCGAAGCTCCTCCAGCCAGGTGGCAAACAGCGTTACATAGATACAAAACAGGGAAAAAATCGCCAGAATGCAGGTTACAACTACTTTCTGCCAACCCTCCCAGAGCCGGATGTTGGATTCCCGGTCAAACTTTTGCATGACCGCTTCTAAATCCATGGGCGCCTGGTTTTCCGGCTGATTCTTTTTGCGAAACAACATGAACTTTCCTCCTCGGGTGCTGATAAAACAACTGCGGCGAAGGAGCCTTTCGCCGCAGCCCTACTCTTATTCTTTGGAACTATTCTACGGGA
Organism: Clostridia bacterium; assembly: GCA_017625185.1. Lineage (GTDB taxonomy): Bacteria > Bacillota > Clostridia > Monoglobales > Monoglobaceae > Ructibacterium. The sequence goes on along the minus strand of JAGALN010000216.1, from coordinate 22,330 downwards.
ACCTCGATCCCCTTTTCTGCAAAGTACTTCGCTGCACCTGCATGGAAGGGAACGGTCATGCCACCGGTTGCATTCTCTAAGCTAAGTTCTGCTCCCTTAGCATTCTCGGTGGTGATGGCATCCACGTTATCAAAGATTGCCGCTGTCAAAGCATAAACATCTTCCTCTGCCGCATCCGCGCTGACAATCAGGGTTGCCTTCACAGTAACGGTCTTTACGTCGGCTTCCTGACCTGCATAGGTGCCGGCAGGAATGATATGCTCGGTGTAGAAAGGATTGGTTTCCATCAGCTTTGCTGCCACATCGCCATCAATGGGAACCAAGTACGCATCATTGGTGGTACACAGCTCGGTGATTGCGGGGGTGGGGGGGCCTGCAACGATGAAGGCTGCGTCAATCTTACCGTCCTTCAAAGCATCAGCACTGTCAGCAAAGGACTGATACTGCGCCTTGATGTCGGCCTCGGTCAAGCCTGCTGCGGTCAAAACGTCAATGGCGTTAAAGTATACGCCAGAGCCGGGAGCACCGATGGAAACTGCCTTACCCTTCAAATCTGCAACCGACTTGATAGCCGGGTCCATGGTAACCAGCTGAACCGCCTCGGCATACAGACCTGCAACGGTACGGAAGGAAGCTACCTTGCCCTCCTCTTCAAAGGAACGGATGCCGTCCCAGGCATAAGCCATAACGTCAGACTGTACCGTACCCAACTGATAGTTGCCGGCATCAATTCCCTGGATGTTCGCCTTGGAACCGTCGGTGGAAACCACGGTAACATTGATACCTGCATTGTTCTTGATGTACTGGCCTAAGACGCCGCCGTAACCATAATATGTACCTGCGGTACCGCCGGTACCCATGGTCATCTTGGTTCCCGCACCGCCGCAAGCAGCTAACGATACAACCATCATCAAAGTCAGTACGATTGCTAAAATCTTTTTCATTGTAAACTACCTCCTTGTTTTTAAAGCATAATTCCATATACATCCATTATACAACATATCGGGGAATTTTTCAAGCACTATTTTCCCCCGGGAAAATGCGGGAAATGGTTCTTCTCGGTCAGTTCCTCCATATCCAATGGTATGGGAGCCTCCACCATGATTTCCTCCCGGGAAATGGGGTGCCGGAAGGACACTTTTTCGCAATGGAGCCGGGTCGGCTCTCCTGTTTGAGGCGCTCCATACATATCATCCCCAAAAATAGGGGTGCCAAGATGCCCCAAGTGAACCCGGAGCTGATGGGTTCGCCCTGTGAAAGGACGCAACCGCACAAGGGCAAGACTCTCCCCCCGGGAGATGGTTTCGTACTCCGTCAAGGCAGTTTTTCCCTCCGGGGCAACACAACGAAGAACCATGCTCCCCTCCCTTCTCCGGATGGGTGCCGAAATTTCTCCTCTTTCTGGAATTGGCGCCCCGTTGGTCACTGCAAGGTATTCCTTTCGAATCCTTCCCTCTTTCATTTCCTCCACCAGAATGGCACCGGAAAGGGGGTTCTTTGCCACCAAAACCACCCCGGAGGTATCCTTGTCCAGCCGGGTAATGGCACGAAAGGTAAAGTTCTGACCCCTAAAATACTCCATCAAGCCGTTGGCGAGAGTGTCCCCATGATGGTTTTGGGAAGGATGGGTTGGCATATTCCGGGGCTTGTTGACAGCAATGACATCCTCATCCTCATAGAGAATTTCCAGAGGAACCTCTCGGGGTTCTATCTTCGAAACTCCGTCCCGGATGGTTGCCTGCAAAACATCTCCCGCCTGAACCTTTCGAGTCACAAAGGCAGGCTCTCCTGATAAGAGAATCCCGTTTTCCTCTTTCTTCAGTTGGGTCAGGATCGCTGCTGAAACCTGGACTTCATTTCTTAAAACATGCTTGATGCTCTTCCCGTCAAGGGAGGCATCAATGGGTATTGTAATAATTCTATCCATGGCTTTTTCCTTTGGTTTTTGGTTTCGAAAGACTCCTTCTATCGCACATCTGCTTATCTTCCCTGCTTCTTACTCACTCATCCATCCTTCGGTGTCTATCTCTTCCACCGGAACAGCGGGCACTGCCGAAACAAGGTCGCCCCAGTACAGAATTTTGATTTGGTCATGGGGCTCCGGGAAGGTCATGGTAATTGGCTCCTGCCCGCACAGGTCGGTTTGCACCCCGGTCAGGATTCCCTCCTGATACAAAGCAAAGACAAGGGATTTTCCCACCATTGCCTCTCCGGGGGTAAGGTACGCCGTGGTGGTTTCCCCATCGCAGACGATGCGGGTGTCCTCGGTAAAATACTTGTAATAGTAATGAATGGCGATGTCAGTGTTGTCCAGCAGCCGGCTGTAAAAATCGACATTTCCTCTCCACTCGGTTTCGTTCCCGCCGTAGTAGATGGTGCCAAAGCCCCTGCAGTTATCCACAAAGGTCGCCTTTCCCGTTTCGGTAACGCTGTCGGGAATATACAGGGTGGTTAACTTCCCGGAGTTTGCAAAGGCATTTTCCCCAATGAACCTCATGCCTTGGGGAAGAATTACGGTTTCCAGCTTTCCGCAGTTGTACATGGCATAGTCCCCCACATTCTCTACCCCTTCAGGCAGGGTGTAGACCGCCCCGTCCCGGTTCTGGGGATAGTGCAGCAGGGTTTTCTTATCCTTGGTAAAAAGGCACTCGTCCACCGAGCAATACTGAATGTTTTCTTCCGCAACGCCAATAGAAATCAAACCGGTGCAGTTCCGGAACGCCCCCTCCCCGATGGTAACCACATTTTTGGGGATGGTTATCTTGTACAGATATTTACATTCCGCAAAGGCTTTCTCCCCGATGCTTTGCAGGGAATCGGGGAACTGAATATGGTCAACAGAGGAACCGTAGAAGGCAGATTCCCCAATCTTGATAAGCCCCTCTCCCAAATCCACCGAAGATAAACTGCTGGAGCTAAACGCACCATACCCGATTTCCTTCACACTGTCGGGGAGCACAATTTCCTCCAGATACCAGACATTGGAAAAGGCTCCGGCACCGATGCTTTCTACCTGATTTCCCAGCTGAATGTTGTAAATCTCACTGGAGCCCGCTGCATCCCGTCCGATAATTTTTACCGTGTCCGACACAATCAGGTTCTGGAGGCTGACATTAAACATGGCACCGACGCCGATTTCGATCACGCCATCAGGCACAGTGTATTCCGTATCCTCCTTCCCAATGGGGTACCGAATCATCAGGGTCTTGTCCTTATTGAACAGAACGCCATCTTGGGAAGAATACCAGGGGTTTTCCCCATGGACAATGAATTCCTTCTGGTTGCTATTGTACAGAAAAGCTCCCCCGACCATGGTCTTCAGCCCTTTTCCAATGGTGATGGTCTCCGCCTCCAACCCCGAAAAGGAATATTCCCCCAGATAGGTAACACTATCGGGGATGTTTACCTGCTTTAAAGAGGTGCAGGCATAAAAGGCAGAATTACCAATGGTTTCCGCACCACCAATTGTCAGGGTAGTCAGCCCTTTACAGCCGGAAAAAGCACTCGCCTCAATGGTCTTGACCCCGGTGGGAATAGAAATTGCCTCCAGTGCCGTACAATTCGAAAAGGCACTATCCTTGATTTCGGTAAGTCCGGTACTCAACCGAACCTTTTTCAGCCCGGCGCACCGCCAGAAGGCATCCGCCCCCAGATAGGTCACCGTATCCGGCATGATGATTTCCGGAATCCTGTCGCAATCCTGAAAGGCAGAATCCCCAATGGTTTCCATCTCCCCGGGAAGCTTCATTTCTGTCAGCTCGCTGCATTTCTGAAAGGCATAACACCCGATATGCTTCAGGGTTTCCGGCAGGGTAACCTTGGAAAGAGTGGTTTCGGCAAAGGCATAGTCCCCAACGGACAAAGTTCCCTCCTTAACGATAACCTCCTCCACATCGCTCTCCGCCTTGACAAGACAGCCTCCTACATACAGAATGCCGTCTGTCCAGTTTTCGGTATTGGTGTAAAAGGGCGTTGTATCAAAGGCATTCTGTCCCACATGGCGAAGCTTTGCACCGCCCTCAATTTCCGCAAGTGCACTGCAGCTTAAAAAGGCACGGTAGTAGATATCCTCCACACTGTCAGGCAGGGTCACCTTGGTGACCTTCTTGCACCGGTAAAAGGAAAGGTCGGCGATATACTTGGTGCCCTCTTTGACAGTGACCTCCCCGACGGTGTCCTGGTTGACCTCAATCAGGTAATCTCCAATATACAAAGCCCCGTTTTCCCAGTTGCTTTCCTCCTTGGCATAGCCCGTACAGGAAAAAGCGTGAACACTGGCACTGCTGACTGCGTTCAGGGAATTTTTGTTGTCGAAATTGAGAATTCCGTCCGGCAGGGAAATCTCGGTCAGGTTCGTGCAGTACCAGAAGGCACCCTCCCCCAGCGTGGTAACCCCCTTTGGAATAGTAACCGAGGTCAGTGCCTCACACCATTCAAAGGCGTAATCATGAATCACCCGGAGGGTGGACGGGAATTTGACCACCGCCAGGCTCTTGCAGTTGGAAAAGGCTTCGTCCTGAATCTCGGTGATCCCCTCCGGGATCGTCACGCTTTTCAACTGGGTAGCAGAAAAGGCAAGGTCTTCAATTACACCAATGCCGGCTGGAATGGTAACCTCCTCCAGCTTCGTACAGTAAAATGCCTCTATCCCCAGGTAGGTAAGGCTGTCGGGAAGGTTGATTTCCTCCAGGCTATCGCACCATTTGAAGGCTCTGTCCCCGATTTTTGTCAGGGTGCTCGGCAGGGTGACGCTAACCACATCCGTGTCACAAAAAACAAGGGCACCGATGCTGGTAACCCCCTCCTCCACAATTACCTTTTTTACGGGGATTCCCGTAGCTTCCCAGGGGAACTGGATGGCAAATGCCGTCTTATCCCACATAGCACCGCTTCCGCTGACCGTAAGGGTTCCGTCCTCCTCGAAAACCCAAGTTAGATTATCTCCGCAGGCCTCGCTGATTGGTTCTGCGGCAGATACCGGTACCGATACAATAAGCGTTGACAAAATACCAACCATCAGCAGAAAGCTTAAGATTCTCTCTTTCATCTGTTGTCACTCCTCATCCCTGTTATGGCTTTGATTTTTTATTCCCCGAACAGAGGGGTTGAGAAATACCGTTCGGCGGTGTCTGGAAGGACGGTGACCACCGTCTTGCCCTTGCCCAGCATCCGAGCGAGCTTGATTGCCGCCGCCACATTGGTGCCGCTGGAAATACCGCACATAATCCCCTCTTTTGCCGCCAGCTCCTTGGAAACCTGGATGGCTTCCTCGTCCTTGATGATGCAGATATCGTCAAAGATATTTTGGTTGAGAACCGCCGGAATAATGCCGTCGCCAATTCCCATTTGCAGATGGGTGCCGATGGAGCCGCCGGAAAGAATCGCCGCATTCTCCGGCTCTACTGCCCAGATAGTCATATCAGGATTCTCGGCTTTCAGCGTTTCACCTATCCCCGTTATGGTGCCGCCTGTACCAATTCCGGAGCAAAATCCGTGAATGGGACCTGCCACCTGCTCTAAAATTTCCCGTCCTGTCTGCTCCCGCTGGATTTGGGGATTGGCGGGGTTTTCAAACTGCTGGGGCACAAAGACCCGGGGGTCATTCTTTGCCATTTGCAATGCCATCTGCAAGCATTGGTCGATGCAGTCGCCGATATTTCCTGCATCATGAACCAGAATCACCTCTGCGCCGTAATGCCGAACCAGAAGTCTTCTCTCCTGGCTGACAGAGTCCGGCATAATGATTTTGGTCTGGTATCCTAAAACTGCACCCACCAGAGCAAGCCCGATTCCCTGATTCCCAGAGGTTGGTTCTACAATAATGCTGTCCTTGTTGATTTTCCCCTGCTTTTCTGCGGTTTTGATCATGTTATACGCCGTTCTGGTCTTGATGGAGCCGCCTACATTCTGACCCTCTACCTTAACCAGAATTTCTGCACCGTCCTCCGGGGCAAGTTTCCGGAGCCGTACCAGCGGCGTATTTCCAATTGCTTCTAAAATATTTTCATATACCATTGATTCCACCTCAATCATTTGATTTCCAATACTATGTCGCCTTACCATTATATGGGGATTTCAAAGATTTGTCAAATAAAAGATGCAAACCCCTCCAAAACAATTCCGGACATAGAAAAAGGAACCCGAATGGGTCCCTTTGTGAGTTTCTTATTTGTTCATGTATTTCGCAACTTCTGCCGCAACCAGCTTGGTGATTTCCTCGATGTTTGCCTGGGAAAGACCGCCGGTACCGCTGAAGTCTGCCTTGTTGTCGCTGCCAAAGAGCTTCATCTTCTTCAGGGTTTCCTGCTTGATTGCCTCAACCGCCGCAGGAATCAGATCGATGATACCCTTGTTCATATCGGTAAACTTCTTGAACTCTGCCTCAACAGCTGCAACGTTAATATCGGTAAAGATGTTAACCTTGCTGATACCGTCCTTGATTGCCTGACGGAAGTCGTCGTCAGTCAGTCCGGAACCGCCGTGGAGAACCAGAGGAACATCAACGGTCTTGGCAATGGTACGGATTCTTTCGAAGTCCAGTTTGGGGGGGAGCTTGTAAGCGCCGTGGGCGTTACCCACTGCAATTGCCAGAGCGTCAACCCCGGTCTTCTCAACGAAGTCCTTTGCCAGCTTGGGGTCGGTGAAGAACTTGGAGGGGTCCTCTAAGTGAGAACTTCCCTCAGCAGAGCCCTCGTTGTCCCCAACGTGACCCAGCTCACCCTCGATGGTTGCACCGTAGGAGTGGGCAATGTCTGCCATTTCCTTTACCTTGCGGACATTGTCCTCATAGGAATCGGTGGAACAGTCATACATGATGGAGCTAAAGCCCAGCTCCAGGGCCTTGATACAGGTTTCATAGGTAAGACCGTGATCCAGGTGTACAACCACCGGAACAGACGCCTTCTTCGCCATGGGAAGCAGGTAGTAGGAAACCTCCTCCAGAGGTCCGTAGGGCAGAAGAACCTCTGCGGTACCCATGATCACCGGAGAGCGGGAACATTCTGCCGCATTGATGATACCGCGGGCAAGCTCCAGGTTAACCGCATTGAAAAGGCCTACTGCATACTTGCCTTTCTTTGCCGGTCTTAACACATCATTCATATTTACTAACATAGTTGTATTCCTCCTTTGTCACTACTTGGACAATATTGTTTTAAATGTTTCGTATGCCTTCTGCCAAACCTCCACGTCCTGGGGATCGTACTGTTTGGTGTCAAACGAGTTCTTGATAATTTTTCTTGCTTCTTTCAAATCCTTGATTTCGCCGATTGCCATCATCTGAACTGCAATATTACCGAGAGCCGTTGCCTCGATAGGCCCTGCATACACCGTTACGCCACAGGCATTTGCCGCCATCTGGCAGAGGAGCGGGTCCTTGGTGCCGCCGCCCACGATGTTGATGCTCTCAAAGTCCTTACCGCTGATCTTCTTCAGGTTCAGGAAGGAGTGGTAATACTTGAGAGCCAGGCTTTCGTAGATACATCTGACAATCTCGCCCACCGTCTGGGGCACATACTGTCCCGTCTTTTCACAGTACTTCTGAATCCGCTTGGGGATATCCCCCGGCTTGCCGAACTCGGGATAATCCGGGTCGATAAAGCACTGGAAGGGTTTGCTTGCAAGGGCTGCTTTCTCCAAATCATTAAAGGAGAAGTCGTTACCCTGCCGGTTCCAGGTCCGTCGGGATTCCTGAATCAGCCAGAGACCCATAATGTTGGTCAAAAACCGAATCTTCCCGCCGTAGCCGCCCTCGTTGGTATACGAGGAATCAAAGGATTCTTGGGAAATCACCGGGTCATTCAATTCGGTGCCGAATAGGGACCAGGTGCCGCAGCTGATGTAGACAAAATCGTCCACCTCGGTGGGAACCGCTACAACCGCCGATGCGGTATCGTGGCAGCCCACCGCAATCACGTCAACCGGGTCAAGTCCTAGCTCCTCGCAGATGTCCTCGGTGAGTTTGCCTAGCTTAGTTCCCGGCATCACAATATCGCAAAGCAAATTCTTATCGATGCCAGCCTTTTCCAAAAGCTCATAATCCCAATCTCTGGTATAGGGGTTGAGCATCTGGGAGGTAGAAGCGATGGTGTACTCATTCTTCTTCTCTCCGGTTAAGAAATACCCCAGCAAGTCAGGCATAAAGAGCATGGACTCTGCCCGATCGATATCTGCTTTTTTATATTTGCACATATAGTACATCTGGAAGAGGGTATTGAAGTTGATGATCTGGATACCCGTCCGCTTGTAGACCTGATCGGCACAGACGGTTTCAAACAGTTCTTCCGGAATGTTGTCGGTTCTTGCGTCCCGATAGGTCACCGGGTTGCCAACCAGATTGCCTTCGGCATCAATCAGTCCAAAATCAACACCCCAGGTGTCGATACCGATACTGTCAAAGCCCCCCTCTAGTTTTGCATTGGTAATCCCCTGCTTGATCTGGTCAAAGAGGTAGAGAACATCCCAATATAAGGTAGAACGAACCTTAACCCCGTTGTTGGGAAACCGATGTACTTCCTTTAAGGTAATTTTACCATTTTCCAGGGTTGCCAGAATTCCTCTGCCCGAGGAGGCACCCAAGTCAAATGCCAGAACTCGTTTCATGGTAACTTTCCCACCTTTATTTTTAAAATCTTACGCCTGAATCACTTCTACGCTATTTTCCGCCATGATGCCGGAAAGCTCCTCGTCAAACTGGGCGTCGGTAATGAGATACTCAATATTATCAAAGGCTGTCAGCTTCATGTATCCCACTCTGCCCACCTTGGACTTATCGCACAGGTAGTAGTGAATCCGGGAATTTGCAATCATTCTCTGCTTGATGTAGCATTCCTGCTCGTTCCCCTCCAGGATTCCGGTGGCATTGCCGATTCCCTTACTGGAGAAAAACATCTTGTCCGCGAAGTAGTTCTCGGTGATATAGTTTTCGGCAGTGGCACCCACCAAAGACTGGTTGTTGCTGACCACGCCACCTACCGCAATCGCCTTGATGCCCTCCACACCGGCAAGCTCGTTGATAACCCGGAGGGAGTTGGTAATCACGGTAACATTCTTCATATTCTTAATCTCTTTTGCCATGTAGAAGGTGGTGGTGGAGGCGTCTAAAAAGACGCTGTCCCCGGAGGCAATAAACTGTACCGCCTTATGAGCGATTGCCTGCTTCGCCTCTACATTGAGCCCCTTTCTCTTTTCCAAAGAGAGCTCATAGCTGCCTTCATCCATGGGAAGTGCACCGCCGTGGGTACGGCGAAGCATCTCCTTGGCTTCCAGCTTTTCCAAATCCCGTCGCACCGTCTCGTCGGTCACACCCAGTTCTGCACTGAGCCGGCTGACCATAACGGCACCCTCGATGCTGAGTAGTTCTAATATCTTTTTTTGCCTTTCAAGTGCAAGCATTTCGCTCCTCCGTTTTCTGTTAGTTTCAGAGCAAATTATTTTGTGATAATATGTACCACATCTCCGTTTTTGAGGCCGGAGGAGTTGGCATCGTCGGTGTCGATGTGCATTTCTACATTAAAGTCCTCCCGGACACGAATCTGCACATCATAGAACTTGGTCGGCTTAATGCCGTCAATCACAACATCCACATAGTCGTTGTCCTTTAGGTTAAGACCCTCCGCAAATTCGGGAGTCAGGTGGATGTGCCGGTTGGCGATAATCACGCCCTCTTTTAAGTAAATACTGCCCTTGGGGCCTACCACAACGATTTTCTCGGAGCCCTCAATCTCGCCGGAGGGGCGGACAGGGGGGCTGACCTTTAAAACAAAGGTGTCGGTCCGGGAAATCTCCACCTGGGTGTTCTTCCGTACCGGTCCTAAAATCCGGACGTTCTCGATGGCTTTTAGGGAGGGGCCAACCAGGGTTACTACCTCGTTAGAGGCAAACTCTCTGCCCATCAATACCTTTTTGGGGGTCAGCTCATAACCCTTGCCGAAGAGAATGTCCAAATCCTCCCGAGACAGGTGGATATGCCGCTGGGAAACACCGATTTTTACATAATCGTCCTTGGTGTCGCCCGAGACAGTAACATTCATTTCTTTTACAACTTTTCTAACTGCATCTTCGATGATGTTTAATTGATTCATGGAATTCCCACCTTTTCAGGGATTAGTTTTCATAGTCAAAGAACTTCATAATCTCGCCATGGGGGTTGGCAATCACGGCGTTGCCGTGAATCTTACCCAGGGGTGCTGCCGCTTCCACGCCGGCTTCCACTGCCGCCTTCACCGCAGATACCTTACCCTTGACAATCAGGGTAACCAGCCGGCCGCCCAGACGCTTTTCCGAGTGAATCAGGCTGACATTTGCCGCTTTTGCCATGGCATCCAAGCCGGTGATGGCTGCAACCAGTCCCGATACCTCAAGCAATCCGATGGAGAAGTCCACATCAGGTGCCTCCATATCGGTACCGTAAAAGCTCTTGGGGAGCTTTTTATTATACTTATCCTTGTTCATGTCCAGAAGATATGCCATCTTCTCCATGTCCTGACCGGGACGGGAAATCACCCGGTCTGCAATGTACATACCCTCGTCCTTGGCAAAGGCTGTACCTGCCTCGATTGCTGCCTTGACAGAGGCATTATCCCCCTCAATCTTCAGCTGCATCACCAGAGGTGCCGGAACAGCCTCACTGCCCGGTCTGGTTCTGTCAAAGGCAATGACCTTGACATTTGCCGCTTTTGCCGCAACATCCGCCGCACAAACTGCGGTTGTAAAGCTATATACCTCAAGCATTCCCAATGCGTTCATCGTCTTTCCTCCGTTCGTCTATCCGTTTTGCTTAAACAATGTGCAAGCCGTCCACCATCACACAACGACGCTGTCTGGTAAAGGAATGGGCTGCAGTAAGACCCTCGCCGGTGGGACCTGCAATGGTGAAGGTGGTGTAGCCCTCGCCGCCGGCACCGATTCCTGCATAGGAGGGTGCGTTCTTGACAAAGATAGTGGTTTCTACCGCACGGGCAAACTTGGTCAGGGTATCCACATTCTTGGAGTGAATGTGTGCGGAGTGACGGTTGCCATGCTCTGCAGCTACCGCCTTTTCGATGGCGTCATCCACATCGGGAACCCGAACAATTGCCAAGATAGGCATCATCATTTCCACCTGAACAAAGGGATGAAGGTTCTCGGTTTCACAGATAATCAGCCGTGCGTCGGAGTCGATGCCCAGCTCCTTTAAGAACTTGCCTGCGTCCTTGCCTACCCACTTCTTGTTGATGTCATATTTGCCGTCTTTTTCTACCAGGGCGATCTTCACCAGCTTATCAATCTGCTCGCCCTTGATGAGATATGCACCTGCCTCCTGCATACCGGCAATCAGCTCGCTGGCAATGGAATCCACTGCAAAACACTCTTTTTCTGCGATACAGGGCAGGTTATTATCAAAACTTGCACCGGCAACGATATCCCGTGCCGCTTTCTTGATATCCGCAGTTTCGTCTACGATAACGGGAGGGTTACCGGCACCGGCACCGATTGCCTTCTTGCCGGAGGACAGTAGTGCCCGTACCACCCCGGGGCCGCCGGTTGCAACCAGCATCCGAACGATGGGAGACTGCATCATTTCTTTGGAGGAGTCCATGGTGGGTTTGTAAACCGAAACCACCAGGTTTTCAGGACCGCCCGCCTCTAAAATTGCACGGTTTACCAAATCAACTGCATAGTTGGCAGTCTTACAAGCGTTGGGGTGGGGGTTGAATACCACCGCATTCCCGCCGGCAATCATACCGATGGAATTACAGATAACCGTTTCACTAGGGTTGGTAGAGGGGGTGATACTGCCAATGACACCGAAGGGAGCCATCTCAATCAAGGTCAGTCCGTTGTCGCCGGTCATGACAGAGGGGGATAAATCCTCGGTACCCGGGGTCTTGTTGGCAACCAGCTGATGCTTGATAATCTTATCAGCCACTCTGCCCATACCGGTTTCCGATACGCCCAGCTTTGCCATCTCTTCCGCCTCGTTCAAGGTCAGTTCACGAATTTTGGCAATCATCTGTTCTCTCTGTTCTACGGTATAGGAACGGTACTGCTTATATGCCTTATTGACCGCCTCCAAGGCTTCCGCCATACTGTCGAAAACACCCTTATAGGACCGGGCATCCTCTGCCACACTATTTTCTGCTGCGGCACTTGCCAGAACATTCTTGATAATTTCGCTAATCTGCTTTTCATCCAGTTTCATAGAATATCAACAGCCTTTCTTTATGTAATAAGAACCTTAACTTACAGAATCTTTTCCCAAAGCTTGGGGTCGGGATTGGGGGTAATGGAGTAATCCAAAAGCATACCCTTATCCCCTGCCGCTGCCTTGGCGTTATCCACTGCCGCCTGCACTGCCGCAACCTCGCCGGTCATGTATAGGTAGGACTTACCGCACATACCACGGCAGATACGAAGCTCTACCAGGGTGACGTCTGCGGTCTTTGCCGCCGCATCGGCTGCCACAATGGCGGATGCACCGGAGTAGGTTTCCACCACGCCCAAGGCTCTGGGGTTCTCCACATCCACCGTGGCATAGATGGCGGGGAAGACCCCCTCATGGACGTTACCCAGCACAAAGCTGTCCACCAGCTTGTCGCCATACTGCACCTTTGCCGCATCCACGGCAGCACGGATAGCGCTGAGCTGTCCTGCTATAATCACGATATATTTACCGGGACAGACCACCTGGGCTTCCAGAATCTCTACCGCAGAGGTCTTAACCATGGTATCTGCCGCCTGAACACCGGTAGATACGGTGGTGTATTCCACCATGCCAATTGCATTTGCCATGCTTCTCACTTCCTAGTCTTTTCGATGATAATCACTTTGTCATTCAGCTCTGCGACCTTGCCGTCCATGGGTGCATGCAAACCAACACCCAGCTTTCCCTCCGGCGCCTTGGCAATCAGCATTCCTGCCGTTACCTTGTCACCTTTTTTCACCACCGGAACCGAGGGGGCACCGATGTTCTGCTGGAGAGAAACGGTCAGTCGTTTCGCTGGTATTTCTTTATCCGAAATGGGTGCCGCCACGTTGTACTTGGAAAGACCCAATCGCCTTACCAACCTGGAAACCGGCACCTTGCGATATTCCCGTTTGTCCGAGATGCCGGAGAACTCTGCCGCATCCTTATCCGGCAGAACCCCCTTGGCTCGAAGTCCGGTGCGATATTCTCCGATTAAGGTTGCGGGAGATAACCCCTGCATACAGGAGTACATCTCGCAAAGTCCGCACTGGGAACAGTAGAAGGTATCCAGAAACGGCTTTTCGTCAAAGACCTGGTTGTTGGAAATCCCGTGCATGAAAGCCTGGGGATTGATGGGGTGTCCCATCAAGTTCCGGGAACACAGGTCGGTGCACATCCGGCAGCTGCAGCATGCACTCATGGCACGCTTCATTCCGATGTTTGCCTTTACCGTTTTTCTCTGGACAATATAATGATCCTGCGGCAACAAAATCACCGCATTGGTTGTTTTCGTAATCATACCACTGGGGGAACCAATCTTCCCCGTCATGGGCCCGCCAATCAAATATGCCGGGTCTTTGATGGTTGCACCGCCGCAAAGCTCTATCACTTCTCCATGGGTCATCCCCAGGGGAATCCGTAAAACCTTCGGGTTGGCAACCTCGCCTGCTACCATCACATACTTATGGGTCACGCCGGCGTTTTCCTGGACGGCACGGTAGATATTCAGCATGGTTTCCACATTGAAAACCGTCACCCCAACCGTGATGGGGATATTCCCCGGCTGAATCACCCGCCCGGTAACCTCATAGGTGAGAATCACCTCGTCCCCTGCCGGATAAATCTCCGGAAGGAATGCGATGGACACCTTGGGGAATGCCTCCATTGCCGCCTTGACCGCTTCGGTAGCTCCCTTATAGGATGGCTTGATTGCCACAATCGCCCGCTCTGCCTCCACGCTATCTGCAACCATGGACAGTGCGCTGACAATCTCAAAAGCGTACTGCTTCAGCATCTGCCGGTGGACCTTGAAGAGGGGCTCACATTCGGCGCAGTTTAGAATAATTGTATCTGCCTGCTTGTTCAGCTTGGCATAGGCAGGGAATCCGGCACCGCCTGCTCCGACGATGCCGTTTTCCTGCAAAATCTTGGTTAAATTTTCTAATTGCATAACTTACTCCAGTCCAATTGCGTCATCAATGATACCTACAATAGCGGCATCCACCGGTGACGCTTCCACGTTGCAGCCGATACGGGCGGCACTGCCGGTTGCGACCAGCACGTCCTCGCCGATTCCGGCGCCAACATTGTCAATCGCAACAATCCGGCCATTGCCTGCCATATTATCGTAGGGTTCTACAATCAGAAATTTGTTTCCCGTCAAGTTTTCATTCTTGCGGGTGGCAACTACGCTGCCAACAACTTTACCTACTATCATGCTAATTCACCTTCCGTTAAAAGATTTAATGGAAGACTTATTTTAAAGTAGGCAGAATCTTTTCTACGTCGCCATGGGGTCTGGGGATTACATGGGTAGCGATGATTTCGCCCAGTCTGGTTGCAGCACTGCCGCCAGCCTCAACTGCGGACTTTACCGCACCTACATCATCGCGAACCATAACGCTTACCAGACCGGAACCGATCTTCTCGGTACCGATGAGTTCAACGTTAGCAGCCTTTACCATTGCATCGGCAGCCTCAATTGCTGCTACCAAACCTCTGGTTTCGATCATACCTAATGCTTCTTGTGCCATTCTTTTTTCCTCCTTGATTTTATTGGTTGTTAATTTATTTTCTTCAGGTTTTTTTGCCTCTGCCTTCACTGCAGGAGCCGGTGTCGCTTTCGCAGCTGTCGCTTTTTTTGCGGTTAACTTCTTTTCTTCCATGCCATTCACCGCCTAGATTAGAACTTGGGCAGAATCTTTTCTACATCGCCATGGGGTCTGGGAATAACGTGAACTGCTACCAGCTCGCCAAGTTTTGCAGCAGCAGAGCCGCCAACCTCGGTTGCAGCCTTCACTGCACCAACGTCACCACGAACCATAACACTTACCAGACCGGAACCGATCTTCTCGGTGCCGATGAGAACAACCTCTGCCGCCTTTACCATTGCATCTGCCGCCTCAACTGCTGCAACCAGACCTCTGGTTTCTACCATACCTAATGCTTCTTGTGCCATTTTCATTACCTCCAAAAATTTTATTCGTTAATAATTGCTATTTTTAAACCTTCCATCTTGAGATTGGTGATATGTGCTTCGTTAATCTCAGACAGAGGATATTTATGGGTAATCAGCTTGTGCATGGGAAGACCGATACCCTTTGCACGCTTCAGGAAATCAAAGGTGGTTGCGTAATCCCGGAGGGTGTACACCCAGGAACCAACGGTAGTAATCTCCTTGGAGCAAATGTCAAAGTGGGGATTGATGGTGGCATCGCCGCCATTGATGAAGAATCCCAGCTCACAAAGTCCGCCGCCCTGACGGATGAACTTGTAGATGTTGGCATGTGCCACGGGAGAGCCGGTGCACTGGAATGCAAAATCTGCAAGATAGCCGC
The DNA here is from genome assembly GCA_017625185.1 of Clostridia bacterium. Lineage (GTDB taxonomy): Bacteria > Bacillota > Clostridia > Monoglobales > Monoglobaceae > Ructibacterium. Next base: position 6,826 of record JAGALN010000216.1, on the reverse strand, counting down.
CGAATTCGTCCTTGACCGCATCAGCCAAAGCCTCGATGCCCTTGTGATCCTTAAAGTTCACTGTACCGGTTGCGCCCATCTCCTTGGCAAAGGTAAGACGCTTTTCCTCGCCGTCAACTGCGACGATGTTCTCGATACCCATGGTCCGCAGGATTGCAATACAGATAAGACCGATGGGGCCGCAGCCCTGAACAACAACCCGGCTGTTAAACCGGAGAATGCCGGTGGTCTTGGCACGCTCTACGGCGTGAATCAATACCGCACAGGGCTCAATCAGGATTCTCTCGTCCAGACTCAAATCGCTGACATTGAAGACGGTGGAACCGCCCCGGATTACAATGTAATCTGCAAACCAGCCATTGAGATGAATCTCATCGTCCGGGATCAAACCGTAAACCTGTGCGCCCTTGCCCACGTTCTGCTTGTTTAAGTCAAACATGGTGATGTTGGGGTCGTCTGCAAAAATCATACAGGTAACAACCTTGTCACCAATGTTGAGAGGCTTGCCTGCACTGTCAATTTTAACGTTCTTGCCCATCTTCACGATTTCGCCGGTACCCTCGTGACCGAGTACAACCGGAATCAGACTGAAGGGGTCCCGCTTGAATTCATGAGCGTCGGTTCCGCAAACGCCACAGCCTTCGACCTTGACCAGAATGTCATCGTCACCCAGCTCGGGAATGGGGAATTCCTTAATCTCATACTTTTCAAGAGCGGTCAGCATTGCCGCACGGCTCTTTGCAGGAATGGGGCCTGCCGCAGCTTTGGATGCTGCGGGAGCGGAGATACCGCTCATTTCCTGGAGAACCTGTCTGACAATCTGTTCTACATTTTGAGAATTGATATCCATTGTCATCGCTCCATTCTTATTTATTTAATTGGCTCAATACTTTCTTGGTGATTTCAGCAACAACATCGCTTGCCTTATCGTCGTGGCCGTGACCGTCGCAGTTACCCTTGCAGGAACCGCCGCAGCTATGACAGCTCATTTCGCCCTTTCTCTGGTTGGGGCAAAGGTTTGCCGGATGCTTGCCGGGCAGACCCATTTTTCTGCGGATTTCGTAGAGCTTTTCAATCTGCTCCTGAGAGAACTCGATGGGTGTTCCCAGCTGCTTGGACTTAAAGAGGAGCTCTGCGTAGAATTCCAGAGATTCCATCTTGTGGTATGCTGCAAGCAGAGAGTCAGAATAGGAAAGTGCACCGTGGTTTGCCAGAAGCACTGCATCAAAGTAAGGCAGGTACTTCTCAACGGCATCCGGAATCTCCATGGTGGAGGGGGTACCATACTCTGCAATGGGTACACAGCCAAGGGCAATTACCGCCTCAGGCATAATGGGCTGGGTCAGCGGAATGCCGGCAATGGCAAAGCTGGTTGCGTAGGTGGGATGTGCATGGACAACTGCCTGTACATCAGGACGCTTCTCATAGACCCTCATGTGCATCTTGATTTCGGAAGAGGGCTTAAACTTGCCGTTTGCCTGGATGACATTCCCCTTTGCGTCTACCTTACAGATATACTCGGGGGTCATGAAACCCTTGCTGACACCGGTGGGGGTGCAGAGGAATTCATTGTCAGAGAGCTTCACAGAGATGTTGCCGTCATTGGCAGCAACCATGTTTCTGTTGTAGATTCTCTTGCCGATGTCGCAGATTTGTTTTTTGATTTCGTATTCTGACATCATTTTCATCTATCTCCTTTTTCTAAAAATTTCCTATGTTGCTTTTCCTTCATTTTCATTTTACTACATAATTCGGGGGTTGTCAAGGGATTTTCTGTTTTTTTCTTTGAAAATTTGGTTTTTATTTTTGTTTTATGCTTGGTTTAGATAAGTAATCAGCTCATTGATACCAAATCCCGTCACAGAATCCACAATAAAAACCTTGTTGCAACCCGAAAGCCGGAGCCAATTTTCGGCTCGCGCCGGGTTGGCGCCCTCCTGCTCCGCCTTGGTGACAATCCCGATGACCTCACGGTTGACCATGCAGGTCACACAGGGGGGGAAGAGAGAATATTCCTCGGTGGCACTGATTAAGAGTCCCACCATATCCGCCTCGTAGGAATAAAGCGCCAACGCCCGCCCCAAATGGTGGGTTTGGGCATATTCCCCGGGGGTGTCAATCAGGGTATTCTCAAACTTGATGTACTGGGTCTTATCGTAACGGATATCCTCGCCCCGCAAAACCTGGGTCAAGGTGGTCTTGCCCGCTTCGCTCCGACCCATCAGAATTAACTTCTTCATTATGTTTTGGTTATAGGACAAACGGTAAAGCCCAGGACATCCCTACAGTAGTCGGTCAACGCAGTCATGGACGCCTGGACATCGGACACGGTGCCGGTCACAATCAAGGTACCGCTGAACCGGTCCACAAAGCCAAGCTCCACGCCGGAGGACTTAATAGCAATATCCCCCGCAATGATTGCGGTTTCCGCCGGGGACATGGTTACAATCCCGATGGCGGTTCTGGCATACTCCACGGCAGGGTCAAGTCCCAGCTTCCGGTAGAGAATATCGTCAGGATTGGCAATGATATGGGCGATGGTAATCTGTTTACCCGGAACCAGCTCCTGGACAATCCGCATTTTGTCCTGCAAGGAAAGTAAATCATTTTGGTTCATTGTCCTATCCTCCTATCTTACAGTTTAGTCCGCAGCTGATCGCCACGGCTTTCAGCCTTTGCATCTGCTCATCCGTAGGTGAGGGGAGATCCCCCATCAGGTATTCCCGACCCAGTCCTTCGTACTTGTCCCTGCCAAAGCTATGATAGGGGAGCAGATTGATTTCGGTAACACCCTTTAAGGATTTGGCAAATTTAGAGATAGCCGCAATTTCTGCCTCGGTGTCATTAAAGGTGGGAATCACCGGGACACGGATGATTAACTTCTTGGCATTCTCTGCAATTTTGACAGCATTTTCGAGAATCCGTTCATTGGGCTGGGTTGTAAACTCCTGATGCTTCTTGCTATCCACATGCTTGATATCCATCAGCACGGTGTCAATATAGGGAAGCATCCTTTCAATCTTTTCATAAGATGCGAAGCCGGTGGTTTCCACCGCCGTATTGATGGCGGATTCCTTGGCGCACCGAAGGAGTGCATAGGAAAAGTCACTCTGGCAGAGCATTTCACCGCCGGATAGGGTCATGCCCCCGCCGCTTCTGCGGTAGTAGGGCATATCCTTTTTGACGTCGTCAATAATTTCCCGAACGGTTACATCCTTGCCGATGACCTTTTCTTTTCCGTTCTGCATCATAGTCTGAATCTCATAGCTTTGAGATTCCGGGTTACAACACCACCGGCACCGCAACGCACAGCCTTTCAAAAAGACGATGGTGCGGATACCAGGTCCGTCATGAACCGAAAACTTTTGAATATCGAAAATCCTGCCGGATGTGTTCCAATACTCATTCATTTTCCTTAAAATCCTCCCTGCTCGGTTCGGTTGATGATATCATCCTGCAAGGACTTGGACAGGGTGGTAAAGAGTGCACTGTAGCCGGCAACACGAACCACCAGGTTCTTGTAGTTCTCGGGGTGGAGCTGGGCATCCCTTAGGGTTTCCCGGCTGACCACATTAAACTGCATGTGCATACCCTTCTGGTCGAAGAAGGCACGAATCAAAGAGATAAACGCCTCGATACCCGATGCACCCTTTAATGCCGAGGGGTGGAACTTCATGTTAAACAGCGTTCCGTTGGAGGCAATGCCGTGGTCCAGCTTTGCAACAGAGTTTGCCGCTGCGGTGGGACCGTTTACATCACTGCCTGCCGCCGGGGATACACCGTCGGCAATGGGGGTTCCCGCCAGTCTGCCGTCAGGGGTTGCACCCGTCTGCAAGCCAAGGGGGACATTTGCCGATACCGGATAGAGTCCTGCGTGGTATCTGCCGCCGCGGGGATTCTTATACTTCTCCACCGGCTTGGTATAGGTATAAGCTACTTCTCTGCCGAAGAGGTCAACCTCGTCAATATCATTACCGAACTTGGGCATGGTCTTAATCTTCTCCAGCAATGCCTGATATTCTTTCTTCTTGCCCTCCTCAATGTCATTGGCGGAAATCTGGGCAAAAATCTCAGAAATCTGGTCACCGGAAATTTCATAACCCTTAGAGGCAATCTCTTTCACCACATCCACCGTCAGGTTCTTGGCATAGGCTTCGCTATAGGACATCCCGAAATTGTTCCTAAGGGCGTCTGCCACCTGATGGAGGGTGTATTCCTTGGTCTTGTAGACCAGCTGGTTGATGGCATAGAGTCCGTCTGCCACATTGGCAATACCAAAGCCCTGGGGACCGGTGAAGTTATAGACTGCACCGCCCTCCTGTGCCGACTTTCCTCTGCCGATACAGTCGGTAACCATAGAAGAGAGGAAGGGGAGAGGGCAACGCTCCATGTGTGCCGCATCCACGGCGTTGTCAGCGTTGACCATCAAGCCAATGTTATAATCCATCTGCTTTTTATAAGCGTCAAACAACTTCTCAAAGGTGTCAAAGTCTTCCAGTCGTCCGGTCTTGGGGCCTACCTGAACGCCCTTATCGACACCGTTGTTGAATACCAACTCCAAAGGACGGAGCATATTGAAGAATGCCGCATCGTGCCAACCGTCGGTCTTGCCGCCCTTTTGGGGCTCCACGCAGCCAATCACGCAGTAGTCCCGGGCATCCTCCAGAGCAAGACCTCTGGAAATCAGTGCCGGAATGATAATCTCGTCATTGTAGTACGCGGGAAGACCAATCCCGGTCTTGGTCAGCTCTGCCGCCTTCACCATCAAATCGTGGGGAGTGCCGTTCCAGACTCTCATGGAGAGGGAGGGCTGGGGCAGATTCACGTGCATAGATGCAGAGATACACATATAGGACAAATCATTGGTGGCATCCATCCCGCTGGTATCCTGACCGCCCACAATCAGGTTCTGGAACATGCTGTAGCCGGCAAAGCCCTCGGCGGACAGAGCGTCACGAACCTTGTTTAAGCTATTGAGCTTGACCCATACACAGTCAATCAATTCCTGTGCCTGTTCTCTGGTAATCTTTCCTGCATCCAAATCCTTCTTATAATAAGGATACATATACTGGTCAAACCGTCCGGGGGAAATGGAGTGTCCGCTGGACTCGGTCTGGATCAAAAGCTGAACAAACCAGAAAGACTGGCAAGCCTCATGGAAGCTCTTGGCACCATTTGCCGGAACATTTTCACAAATCTCGGCAATGGTTTGAAGTTCACCTCTTCTGGTAATGTCGGTACAATTTGCCGCCATCTCCCGTGCCGCTTGCGCATACCGTTTAGCAAAGGTGATTGCTGCCTGGCAGCATTCCATCACTGCGGTTAAGAAATAATACCGGGTTGCATAGTCGCTGTCGGTTACCTTGCACTTCTCCCTTTCTGCCTTGGCATACTCGTAAATGCCATTAAACCCTATCTTTAATACCTTGCCGTAGTCAGCACTGACGTGACCAATCCCATTGTAGAAATAGTTGCCTACGGTAAAGATGTTGTGCTCAATGGCAGTCAGGGTTTCGGGAGCCATATAGGAGGTGGCAAGCTCACTGGTGGTTCTGCCCTCCCAATACTTATGTACCTCACGGAGCTTATTGGCAGTTTCTTCCGAAATGTAGAAGGGGTCGGCGCTACGGGTTGCTACCGTGTCAAACTCCTCCTCCAACCACTTGTTGGAGAATTCCGGGAAGGTCTGGCATCCCCGCCTTGCATAGCTGTTACAGCCCACAATCAGCTCATCGTCACGAATCACAACGGGAAGCTTCTCCATCAGGGCACGGAACGCCTTGGACTTCCTTATATAAATAGACATCCCTTCCGTTGCCTTATGACTCTCGGTAATGATTTCGGCACGGGTAGACTCAATAGTCGGGGTGCCGGAATACAGATCGTCAATCAGCTTCTGGATACGGTCTGTCTTGGGAATATCAGCAGTATAAACTTTATTCATGGTAAAACCTCCTGACTTGTTATCCCTATCATACATCAATTTAAGCAAAAAGTCAATACTTTTTTCAAAGAAAAAATAATAAAAACACAGAAAAAACCAAAAATTCAATGTTGAATTGTCACAGTTTCTTTGGGAAACGGATTGGTATTCTCTGGAACTCCCTTTTTGCAGGTCGTGTTGTAGTATCAGGTGCAATCATTGCTGATGAAACGTTCTGGCTTCCCTGCCGTGGGTCCTCACAGCAGACCGTCCGGGAGCCCCTTTCCTGCAGCATCGTGTATAAAACTAAGCAATCAAACATAAACTATCCAAGAATAGACATTTTATTACATTTTACTATTGAAAAATGGGAAAGAGTGGTGTACAATGGAAAAGTAAGTTTAAAATTTGGAGGCGTAAACATCGTGAGTAATTTTTTGGAAAGAACCATTGAAAGAGCCAAGGCTGACAGAAAGAGAATCGTTCTGGCAGAGGGCGAGGATATCCGTTCCATCAAAGCGGCGTCCATGATTGTAGAAAAGGACATCTGTGATATTGTCCTCTTGGGCAATGAAGCAACCATCAAGGAAACTGCCGGAGATATTTCTTTGGCAGGGGTTACCATCATTGACCCGGCGAAGTCCGATAAGGCGGCAGCGTTTGCCGACAAGTTCTACGAAATGAGAAAAGCCAAGGGCATGACTTTGGAGAAAGCAAAGGAAACCATGCTTAACTCCCTTTACTTCGGCGTTATGATGGTAGAGTTGGGCGAGGCAGACGGCATGGTAGCAGGTGCAGTGAATTCCACCTCTAATGTACTCCGTCCCGCTTTGCAGATTCTAAAGACCGCACCCGGCACCAAGCTGGTGTCCGCCTTCTTCGTGATGGTGGTCCCCGATTGTG
>JAGALN010000215.1 GCA_017625185.1 Clostridia bacterium | reverse complement strand
GCCTTTGGATGATGCTTCTCTTTGCCCTGGCGGCAGTGTTTATTATCTCCAATACCATCCGGATGGGGATGGCGGCACGGAGTCGTGAAATCGAGATTATGCACTTTGTGGGAGCATCTCCCAGTTATGTGCGGGGTCCCTTCCTGGTAGAGGGATTGATTCTTGGTATGGTTGGTGCACTTTTGGCATCTGGTTTGATTCTCTGGGGATACTCTGCTGTGGCAGAGACGGTGCAGAACGCCATTCCTACCGAGATTTTGACGGTGGTAGACCCCTGGCAAGCGGTCAAGGTGTTGCTGCCTTGTTTCCTTGCGCTGGGTGTGGGTATCGGCTTGTTTGGCAGCGGATTTTCCGTTCATAAATACAGAAAATAAAGGAGGTGCCGTATGGGGAAAAAAGTGACCAGAATTGTTGCACTTTTGATTGCTCTTTTCTTTGTGCTGGGTGTTGTTGCACCGGTGCTGGTTTCTAAGGTTTACGGCGCGCCTTATGATTCCAAGGTAAAAGAGTATGAAGAAAAAGAAAAGTCTGCCTGGCAGCAGTTGCAGGAATACGAGAAAGAACTCAATCAGTTGGGCGAGAAAAGTTATCAGCTAGAGGAAGAACGAAAGGCGTACGAAACAGAGCTGGAGGTCACCCAAAAAGAGCTGGAGGAAGCAGAGAAAATCGAGGCAGAGCAACGGGAAAAATTCCGGGAGCGGTTTGTAACCCTCTGTGACCGGGGTGCGGGAACCTATCTGGAGATTCTCTTTTCTGCGGAAAGCCTGTCTGACTTGATTGAGAAACTTGTCATAGTCCGGGAAATTGCTGAATACGATAACAATGTCCTAGAGGCGATTGAGCAGGTTAAAAACCAGATTATGGAGGATAAGCAACGGTTGGAGGAACTCCTTGCCCAGATAGAGCAGGCAGGGATTGAGCTTGCCGCCAATGAAAAGGAACTCCAAACAAAGATCGCGGAGATTACCGCCTACCGACAGAGTTTAGAGCAGGATAAGAATGCTTATATCCAATATCTTGCAGAGAAAGAGGCGGCAGAACGCCAGACCAAGGCCCAGGCGGGTATCAGCGGTCAGGTGGGAACGGTAGCTCCGGGACGGGTGGCATCCGGATATTTCCTCTGGCCTACTAACACCTGGTACATTACCAGTGAGTTTTCACCCAATCGTGTCAACCCGGTCACTGGTGTTTTAAGACCCCATACCGGTACCGATATTGGTGCTTTGCAGGGTGCTCCCATCTGGGCGGCACAAGGCGGCATCGTGGTTTTGGCAGAGTATAACGGCGGCTACGGGAACTGTGTGATTTTAGACCATGGAAACGGAATTAAAACCCTTTATGGGCACATGAGTGCTATTCTGGTCAGTCAGGGGCAGAATGTCAGCCAGGGTACTCAGATTGGACGGGTTGGATCCACTGGAAACTCCACCGGCCCCCACCTGCATTTTGAGGTTCTGGTGGACGGTTCAGCGGTGAATCCTATGCAGTTCTTTTAATCCGGACAATATTTTTTAAATGTTGTTAACAAAGTTGGTATGGATAATATAGTTATTTTAAAACTTGAAGATAACCTAAATGAAAACGAAGCATTTGAAAAAGAAAT
>JAGALN010000214.1 GCA_017625185.1 Clostridia bacterium | reverse complement strand
CTCCGGCGCATCCCAGGTCAGGAAGTTCACCGTACAATCCTTTCCCGGGCAGGTTCGCAAATCCTGCACTTCCCCGTCTACCTCGGCTGCCATGCAGGCACGTGCCAGACCTTCGCTGATGGCAAATGCCATATCCAGCAAGGTAGCATCCTGATTGAACTCCTTCACGTCGCCGCCTTTTAGCGTTACCTTAATCATTCCAAACACCTATCCTTTCCTGGGGGGCTTCCCCATTATAATCCAATTAATACTGCGGCAAGCACTGCAATGAAAACTCCAAGCAATGCTCCTGCCAAAACCTCCAGAGGCGTATGCCCCAAAAGCTCTTTCAAACGAATCTGTTTCTCTACCGGGTCGGTTTCCTCCCAAGCATCAATAATCATGTTAATCATCTTTGCCTGTTGTCCTGCGGCACGGCGGATACCAGAGGCATCATACATCACCACCAGTGCAAAGGCACAGCAAACCACAACAACCGGACTGTCAAACCCCATCTTAATACCGATACAGGTGGCAAGGCTGGTCACAATGGTGGAATGGGACGAGGGCATCCCGCCCGGTCCCATGAACCGTGTCATATCTAGCTTTCTGTCCTTGACCCAGACCAGAAAACCTTTTAGAACACAAGAAAAAATCCAGGCAAATAGTACCACGAAGAATACCTTATTGCTCAAAAACTGTCCGAAATACTCCATACACAACTCCGTTTCGTCAATTCTTCCGTTCAAGAAGATAATCGGCAAAGTCCAGCAAAAACTCTGCATCCCGGAATCCCGCAAGCAAGGTCTTGGCTTCGGCAGTCAGACGGGTGAGTTCTTCCTCTGCCTTTTCCATCCCCAAAAGGGTTACAAAGGTAGTCTTGTTCTGTTCCGCATCACTGCCCACCGGTTTTCCTAAACTGACTTCATCGCCGATAACATCCAGTATATCATCTTTTATCTGAAATGCCAACCCCAATTTTTCGGAAAATGCAACAATTTTTTGAACTTTTTCATCGGATTCGTCACAAAGTCCGCCGCAAAGGCAACCACAAACCGCACAAACCCGGATTAAGGCACCGGTCTTTCCACGGTGGAGCTCGGTTAATTCCTCCAGAGTGACATCCTTGCGATTCTCGCAGGAAAGGTCAATGACCTGTCCGCCAATCATTCCATAACAACCAGCCGCCACAGATACCTCCTTGACGGTGCGGAGCATTAGCTCCGGCGGCATCGTTCCCCCCTCTGCCAGAATCTCAAAGGCACGGGTCAAAAGACCGTCCCCAGCCAAAAGAGCGATATCCTCGCCATAGGCCTTGTGGCAGGAGGGCTTTCCCCGACGCATATCGTCATTGTCCATGCAGGGAAGGTCATCATGAATCAGGGAATAACTGTGAATTGTCTCAATGGCACAGCCAACCCGAGCCGCATCGGCAAGATTTCCGCCCAACATATCACAAACCGCCATGGTAAGCACCGGACGGATCCGCTTTCCGCCATCCAAAATCCCATATTGCATGGCATGGAACACCTTTTTCTGGAGAAGCTCAGGCAGAGGAAACTGTTTTCCCAGTTCTGCTTCAATCTGTGTCAAGTATGCTTGATACTGTTCCTGAAAGTTCATATCATTCTCCAAATCCTGCAAAAGGTTGCTCTTCCAGCTCACCGCTGTCCCGATTCTTCATCAAAATGGAAATCTTCTGTTCTGCCCCATTCAAGGCATCGGTACATTCCTTGGTAAGGGAAATCCCCTTTTCAAACAGGGTCAGCATCTCGTCCAGGGAAATCTTTCCCCCCTCGAGAGCCTTGACTACGCCCTCTAATTCCTGCAAATTGGTTTCAAAGCTCTGCTTATCTGCCATGGTTTTCTACCTCTTTCTCTGTTTCTTTGACGGTGGCAAGGATTTTACCATCTTGAACCATCACCGTCATGTTATCCCCCGGTTTAACCCGGGACACCGAATTTACCACGCCTCCATCTTCGGCTTTTACCACCGAGAAGCCACGGGTCAGCGCCCCCAAAGGGCTCAAGCCGTCCAGCTTGGATGCGGCAACGCCCAATCCCTGTTTCTTCTGTTCCAGAATCTTATCTGCCGCCGTGGTCATATCCTGAACCAGCCGGTCCAGATAAATCCGCTCCTCTTCCAGCTTCAGCATGGGGTTCTGGATGGAGGGTCGCTCACTCAGGCTCTTCAGCCGGAGCCGTCCCTGCTCCAGAATCCGTGCCGCTTGGCTATAAAGCCGGCGGTAAACATTATGGAACTTGTCAATCAATTCGGTCTGGGAGGGTACCACCAATTCTGCCGCCGCAGAGGGGGTTGGTGCCCGCAAATCTGCTACAAAGTCAGAAATGGTAAAGTCTATCTCATGTCCCACCGCCGAAACAATAGGGATTTCGCTCTGGTAAATTTCTCTAGCAACAATCTCTTCATTAAATGCCCACAAATCCTCAATGGAACCGCCGCCTCTGCCTACAATCAGCACATCAGCACCCTTGGTTTGGTTGAAATAACGAATGGCTTGGGCGATACTCTGGGCTGCATTCTCCCCCTGAACCAGAACCGGATAAAGCACCACATCCGAATAGGAAAAACGCCGGCTCAAAACATTGATAATGTCCCGGATTGCCGCACCGGTAGGTGCCGTAACCACCCCCACGCATTTGGGATATTTGGGCAATGGTTTTTTATGAGCCGGATCAAACAATCCCTCAGCACTTAGTTTCGCCTTAAGCTCCTCAAAGGCAATGTACAAATCACCGATGCCCTCCTGTTGCATATCATCTATGTAAAGCTGATACTGTCCGTCCCGTTCATAAACGGTAACCCTGCCATGGGCAACTACCTTCATCCCGTTCTGGGGTGTAAACCGAAGCTTTGACGCACTGCCCCGAAACATGACCGCACGCATCACGCCGTTTTCGTCCTTTAAGGACATATAAAGATGTCCCGAGGAGTGTGCCTTAAAGTTGGAAAGTTCCCCCTTGACCAGAACATCGGTCAGCACATCATCCCGGTTCATGATTTCCTTGATGTATAAATTCACTTGGGTTACCGACAAAGCCTGTCGTTCTATCATCCTATCTCACCTGCCCCTGACCTTTCCATATGGAAAACAGAGCGGCATCATACGCTGCCGCCCTGTTGTCTGTTTAAGCGTCCTTCATATGTCCGAGAACTCCGTTGACAAATGCCAAAGACTCCTCGCCGTCAAATTTCTTTGCCAGAGCAACTGCCTCGTTCACCGATACCCCTGCCGGAATGCTGTCCATATACTGCATTTCATACACAGCAAGCCGCAGTACCGCCAAGCATACTGCCGAAATTCGCTCGGTGGTCCAACCCTTGGCAAATTGGGAGATGCGGGCATCAATTTCCTCAACATGGGCAACCGTGCCCTCTACCACAGTCCTTATATAATCTGCCTGCTCTCCGGTTTCGTTTTCCGCCAGGAACTCTTCCAAAAGACTCTGGATATCCTCCGGCTGAAACCGATAGGAGAAGAGCAGGGTAAAGGCATACTCTCTCGCTTTTCTTCTGTTTATCATTTGGGATTATTCCTCCGTTGTTTCGTCTGTATCCAGAACCTCAATATCCGCAACGGGTTCCTCAGCGGCAACCCCTGCCCCGGGCTTTTCGTTGTCAATCTTGGGGACATTCACACCATCCACCGAGATATTCACCGCCGTTACCTGCAATCCGGTCATGGCCTCCACTTCATTCTTAACCTTTTCCTGAAGTTCCCATGCAACTGCCGGAATCTTGGTGCCATACTCTGCAATCACCGAAAGATCCAGTGCAACACTCTTCTCATTTACGGTCAGCTTGACACCCTTGGAGAGGTTTTTCTTCCCCAAAAGCTCAACAATGCCGCCGCCAAGACCGCCGCACATTCCTGCAACGCCCTTCACCTCCGACGCCGCAAGGGACGCAATCACAGCAATAACTTCATCCGAAATATTCACATTCCCATTGTCTTCCATAGTGGGATTGATGGTGTTTTCCATAAGAATTCCTCCTAACAAATTTCAGGATTTGCTTTTTCTTCTTAACGTATTATACCATAATCAATTTCAGATTACAATGGGTAATTGAAAGATTTTTTATTCTGCGCTGATTTTAATATTCCTAACCTCTACCCCAGTTTCTCCCACAATGATATCCTTCATCTGTGCAACCTTGGACCCGTTCAGCTCACCGCCAGAAACCATCACCGTCACACCTGCATCACTGATCTGGGCAAAGCAATCCTTATATCCCTTAGACTTGATGAGAATCTCGATGGATTTTTCTTTCTCGCTATACTCCGTTGCGGTTTTCATCTTCTTTTCTGCCTCTTTCTT
>JAGALN010000213.1 GCA_017625185.1 Clostridia bacterium | reverse complement strand
TCGGTATTTGCTTTTTTACATTTAAACACTATTCCACATTGGAAAGATCCTGACCCAAAAGATTCTGAATTCGATACATAAACAGTGCAACCTCAATCCGGGTAGCATTTCCCTGAGGGTTAATCCACCCGTCACCATAGCCACTCATCAATCCGGCACCAACGCATGCCGCCATGGCGTCACGGGCATAAAAATCAATGGAGTCCTTGTCTAAAAACTGATTCAATACACCGGTATTGGGAATGGATGTCAAAACACCTTCTGCAGACAAAACACGGTATGCCAACGTTGACATATCCTGCCGCTTAATCAAACCGGTGGGATAGAAACAACCATCTCCTCCGCCAAGAGCAATACCAAGTGCCTTTGCGATTCCTATTTCCTGATAATAGTAGGCATCGGGAGAAACGTCTGCAAAATTATCGATAAAATCCGACTTCTTTCCTAAAATCCGGAGTAAAAGCACGATATTATCAGCACGAGTAATGTAGGCATCCGGAGCAAATTTTGTTTCGCTTTGTCCTTTAATGATTCCCTGGGACGCAAGGGCATTGACTTCATCCATCGCCCACCAGTAATCGTCCATATCTGTGAACTGATTAATATATTCCTCATCCACAGGCTTGTCCGATTGTGAGGCTCCACCCAAAGAAGGTACCTCCTCGCCTGCTGATCCTTTCTCCGGCTCGGGAAGGATCGCATTCACTTCCTGCATCATAGCGTCAATCGACGGGTTTGCGAGAAACGTATTATAAGTAAACATACAATACCCGGATATGTTTTTGTTTTCCCTACCCATAAAAATATGCCGTTTTAGTTCATCCGTCCCATTTTCCCCGGTCCAGGCAGGCGTTGTACTGGATACTGTCCGATATGCGCCCTCGCCAATATAGAGCTTGACATCCGTGTCTTTTACAACATCAGACCACCAATCACAAAGGATGCTGTAATCCGCAATCTCATAGCCGATATTCCAGTAAATCTGAGGCATAATGTAATCCACCCAGCCGTTTTCCACCCAGGCTTTGGAATCCGCATAAACAGTAGTATAGGAACCGCCGCCCCGGGTAGCACTTCCTCCCGGCATATCCGTATCATTTGCCCAGATTCCTCTTGGACTGATACCAAAGGCAACCTCCGGCTTTTCTGCATGGACCGCCTCGTCCATCTGCTTCACCATTTTATTGACCATGGCACGACGCCAATCTCCCTTATCAGGGTATTCTTTCTGATAGAAAGAATATGTTCCATCGTCATCAAATTCACTATCCGGATAGAAATAATCGTCCATGTGAATACCGTCTACATCGTAATTCTTTACAATCTCTACCGCACCATCCACAATCAACTGAATGGAGGCACTGTCGCCGGGATTATAGTACATCTTTCCATTGGAATCAGTCAGGACCAGTTCTGGACGCAAAACCGCCGGATTATCCCTTGCCAAAAGGTCTTTGTCTGATGCAGAAGCAGTAATTCGATAAGGATTGATCCAGGCATGAAGTTCCATCCCTCTGTCGTGTGCTTCTTCCACCGCAAACGCAAGTGGATCAAAGCCATCCTTCGGAGCAATGCCTTGGGTACCTGTCAAGTACCGGGACCAAGGAAAAATTTCTGACTTGTAAAACGCATCGCTTGCCGGTCGAACCTGAAAAAACACTGCATTAAAGCCCATGCTTTCACAGTGGTCTAGAATTGCAGTCAGCTCTTTTTTTAAGGCAGCAGGGTCCGTTGTCTGGCTTGAAGGATAATCTATATTAGAAACCGTGGAAACCCAAACACCACGTAGCTCGCCTTGCTCAGCAGACACATTGTTCCCCGGCATTGGCTGATAAAATATTCCAATGGCAACGACAGTGCAAACTGCTAATGCAAGTAAACGAAAGGAAAAATGATATCGTTTCAGCATATTGAATCACTCCTATGTTCAATTCCTTTTCCTTGTCCTATCTATATGTTTTTTTAAATTCGAAAAGACCAGACAAGCAGAATTTATTGTAACACAACGCCCTGGAAAAGTCAATTTCCAGGGCGTTTTCGTAATGAATTATTAATCTTATTTGTCGATTCCTACATAGCCTGTTTCCTCAACGATATACTGCCCTTCCTCGGACAATACCCAATCAATCAATTTCCTTACATTTTCATTATCCTCTTCTGCATATGTTACTGCATACAGGGGAGCAATAATTGGGTAACTGCCATCCGCAATGTTCGCAACGGTTGGTTTCACACCATCTACTGCAATCAGCTTAATATCAGGATTTTTAATAATCCCCTCAACATAATACCGGAAAGAAAACCCGATGGAACCGGATTGACTTTTATAGTCCGCTACCTGCTCAATGATTCCCGCCATCAGGTCATTGACCATTTCTTTTGGCGGCTCCATAATGGGGGTGTTTTCCATAAACCGCTTGAGCATACTCTGGCTTCCGCTTCCTTCGTTTCTTTGAAAGGCGGCAATTCTTTCATCCTCACCGCCAACCTCTTTCCAATTGGTAATCTTTCCGGAATAAATCCCCTTAATTTGCTCTGTGGTAAGTGAGTCAATGGGATTATCTTTGTGTACAAAAAAGACAAAAGCATCTTTTGCAATTGGGGTATACTCAAAGGTCGTTCCATTTCTCATCGCCATTTGGATTTGTTCTTCTGATGGATAAGCACCAAAGAAAATATCGGTTTGTTTTATACCCAGGAAGCCATAACCGGAAGTGGTATTGTTATATTCAAAGGTACCATCGTAGAGTTTC
>JAGALN010000212.1 GCA_017625185.1 Clostridia bacterium | reverse complement strand
TCCCGCACCATATCCAACGTCTGGTTCAAGATTGCCTGCAAATCCTGTCCTTGGTCCGGAATTTGCCCTTGCATCCCTGCCAGAACCTCCGCCGTGGTCTGCCGAACACCGTCCAGGGTCTGGTTAACCATATTGGCAACGCCCTGTCCATCACCCATGGCATTGAAAAGAGCCAACTGGAAAACAAACCCAAAGAGCAAAATTCCGCCGCCAGAAAAGATAATGCCCGAAAAGGTGAACCGTTTCCGCAGGGCATAGCCCATTGCCATCCCGGGAAGAAAGCTCATAACTGCCGTCAATAGACTTCCCACAAGATGGTTCGTGACCAGAAATACCACCAGAACAGATACCAAAATAGACGCAACCAAAATCCTGATTCCTCGTCGCATTCCCAGATACATCATGGGGACACCCGCCAACATGGTCAACAAGGTGGCCACGGACGGGAAAAAGATTCCAATCAGCACCAACACCACAGACAGTGCAGAGCATATAACTCCCTCCGCCAGCGCCTTTGCCTTATATCGATTCATTGCTTTCCCTTCTTACTTCCAGATGTTTTAATAAACCGGATTTACCAAGTTTTAGACCCTAATTAGGTTATTATATAATAATACCAAAAAACTACTATAATTTCAACTATATTTTTTGGAAAAACAGAATTATTTTTAAAAAATAATTCAATTCTCTTATGGCAACTTTCACAAACCGAAGTAACTTCACATATATTACCTAAAGATAGAAAAAAGGAGGGAATTCCCTTGGAATATCTGACCCTGGCAGACCTTTCCCTTGCCCAGACTGCTTTGATACAGCATTTGCATATAGACGGTGAGATTCGAAGACGGCTTCTAGACCTTGGATTTTCTCCCGGCTGTGATGTAACACCCCTCTTTCGAAGTCCTTTAGGCGACCCCACTGCCTATCAGGTTTTTGACAGTGTGATTGCATTGCGTCAAGAGGACGCCGGACAAATTCAGGTTACACTTTGTTCCACGGAGGTGTTTTGATGAAAAAAGACATTCCTTTCATTCTTGCCGGAAATCCCAACGTGGGCAAAAGCACTGTCTTCAACGCCTTGACCGGTTTAAAGCAACATACCGGAAATTGGTCCGGCAAGACAGTTTCTCTTGCCTCCGGCAACTTCCGCTACGACGGATATCGGTTCATCCTGCAGGATCTACCCGGAACCTATTCCCTGATATCCAACTCTCCCGAAGAAGAAATCGCCCGGGATGCCATCTGTTTTGGGGATGCAAATTTTGTACTGGTGGTAGCAGATGCCACCTGCCTTGCCCGCAACCTGAATTTACTGCTCCAGATTCTGGAGATTACTCCTCGGGTTGCACTTTGTGTGAACCTCCTGGACGAGGCTAGCCGAATGGACCTTTCCCTGGATATTCCCGCTTTGGAGCGAAACCTAGGCATCCCCGTGATTGGAATCTCCGCACAAAAGCGACAGGACATCGCACGCTTGAAAGCCTTCTTGAAAACAGTTGCCGAAAAAGATTTTGTTACAACACCTCAACACCCGGTTCGTTATCCTGTTCCGATTGAGGACGCACTATCACGTATTTTGCCCTCCCTAGAAGCCTTGAATATCACCCGGTTCCACAGCCGGTTTCTGGCACTGAAGCTGCTGGATAACCCACCCCTTGGTGCTCGTCTTTTGGATGCTCTCTCACCAGCTTCAAGTCAAAGAATAGAAATCTGCGACGCAGTTGCATCGGCACAAAACCTGCTTGTAAAACAGAGCATTCCTGACATCCGCCTCCGGGATATGGTTGTCGAAAGTCTGGTTAAGACCGCAAAATCCCTTACAGATTCCTGTGTCAAAAGACCGGAGGGCTCTATATCTGCGCCCCGGTCCATTGACAGGATTCTTACCTCCCGAAGATTTGGCATTCCCATTATGCTTGGCTTTTTGGGACTTCTCCTCTGGATTACCATTTCCGGTGCCAACCTGCCCTCCTCTTGGCTAATGGAATTTTTTCTTTGGGCAAAGTCGTATCTTTACCAATTTCTTTCCCTGCTTGCCTTGCCCCAGCAGGTTCTCTCGTTATGTCTGGACGGTATTTACCAAACGGTTGCCTGGGTTACCGCCGTGATGCTCCCGCCCATGCTGATTTTCTTTCCCTTGTTTACCCTTCTGGAAGATTTGGGGTATCTGCCGCGGTTAGCGTTTAATCTGGACCGCTGCTTCAAGAGGGTTGGTTCCTGCGGCAAGCAGGCACTTACCATGTGTATGGGGCTTGGTTGCAACGCTGTGGGGGTTACCGGATGCCGTATCATCACCGGAAAACGAGAACGGCTTGCCGCCATGATTACCAATTGTTTTATCCCTTGCAACGGGCGATTCTCGATGTTAATTACCCTGTCGGGATTGTTCGTTGGCAGTATTTTCTACCAGGGAATGCAGACCGTTATAGCAGCGGTATTTCTATTATTCTTGATTGTATGCAGTGTTTTTGTTACCCTCTTGGTTACCGGATTGCTGACCCGTGTCTTTTATCAGGAGGAGCCGGCTCCCTTTTCCCTGGAATTACCGCCCTTTCGCCGACCTCGTATTCTGCAGATTCTGGTCCGTTCTATTCTGGACCGAACCTTACACATTCTCTGGCGTGCTGTACGGGTTTCTGCGCCAGCAGGCGCAATCATCTGGATGATGGCAAATGTTTCTTGGGGTGATTTAAGCATTCTCGCTCATTGTGCCACGTTCCTTGACCCCTTTGCCAGACTCATGGGCATGGATGGAATGATTCTCCTTGCTTTTTTCCTTGCTCTTCCCGCCAACGAAACCGTTCTCCCTATCCTGCTGATGGGATATCTCGCATCGGGAGAAATGATTGAAGCAACCAGCCTGATCGCCTTAAAAGGAATCTTGGTGGATCATGGTTGGACCATACTGACTTCTGTAAACGTCATGCTTTTCTCTATTCTGCACTTTCCCTGTGCCACCACCCTTCTAACCATCAAAAAGGAGAGCGGAAGTTTGCTATGGACAGGATTGGGGTTTTTGATTCCCACCGTTACTGCGGTTCTGGTTTGCATGACTGTTACAGGGGTCTGGCACCTCATCACCGCTCTTTGTTAAAAGAAAAGACCCTCGGCAAAAGGTCGAGGGTCACTTAGTAATCAAAATCAGGGACATAGCTAGAGGAGGCAGATTCACGTTTTTGAACAAACCCGTTCACAAACCCTAGGTTTCTGGCATGTTCCACCACTTTTTTGTATTCAAATGTGGTGAGCCTGCGATTCAGTTCGGGATATTCCGTCGCTCGATAGGTAGGAAAATACTGACTCATCAAGCTGATTGCCATCCGATCTGCTGCATAGTTTTCAGCTACCCAGTCCAATACCTTAACGCTATCCCGATAACAACTAGGAAGCACCATATGGCGAAGCAGGACACCTTTTCTCATATGTCCCATTTCGTCTTCCTGATAATATCCGCACTGACGAAACATCTCTTTAATCGCTTTTTCCGCCACGGAGAAATAATCCCTTGCGCCAGAATACTTTTGGCTCAATTCCGGAGAAAAATACTTCACATCCGGAAGATAAATATCAATCAACCCATCTAGCTTTTGTAATGATTCTGCCTTATCATAGCCGGAACTATTATAGATAACCGGAATGGATAGCTTATGCTTCACATCCTGCAATACCGATGCAATTGCCTCGGTGTAATGACTTGGGGTTACCAAATTGATGTTACCAGCTCCCCGCTCCTGAAGGTTAAGCATCTCTTCTATCAAGGTTTCCCTCGAAATTTCCCGTCCTTTCCCGCCTTGGGAAATCATCTGGTTCTGGCAAAACACACACCGCAGATTACACCCGGAAAAGAAGATGGTTCCGGAACCATTTCCAAAAGAAATGCAGGGTTCCTCCCATAAGTGAAGTCCAATTCTTGCAATCTTGATATCTTCCCCAACGCCGCAAAATCCTTTCTCCGCACTTCGCAAAGCACGACATTGCCTGGGGCAAGCAACACAGCCGATTTCCCTCATTTCTCTTCCCTCCTATCATACCCTCACAAAAAGATACGGTACAAGCTACACT
>JAGALN010000211.1 GCA_017625185.1 Clostridia bacterium | reverse complement strand
CATCCTCCAGCATATGCAGATTCACTGCCTTTTGATTTACAGAATCCCCCTCCCGGGTGAGATACGCTGCAACGAAATTCACCAGAACACCAATAACAGCAAAAACAATCATGCCATGATACCGGATTTCCACCGGGTTGATCAGTCGGCAAACGGCATGACAAACCACCATTACCGAACCACTGAGAAGAATCAGGTTGGTAATCATCCCCCCAACCACCGAATACCGACCATAGCCGTAGGTATAGGCATCATCCGGCTGTTTTCTACTCTTCCTCTCCAGCAGATAGGAAACCCCGATACTTGCCGCATCTCCCAGATCGTGAACCGCATCCGAGACAATGGCTACACTGCCGGTTATGACGCCGCCCACAAACTCCAGAACAGAAAACCCCAGATTCAAAAGAAAGGCAACAAAAATGTTTTTTTCAGTTTTCATCATTCCACCCCTTGACTTTTTTGTTTATTTACCATATACTTTGTTTATTACCGAACATCTTGTTCGGTATCAGTATAGGAAATTTGCCAGCATAAGTCAACAGACGATTGCGAAAAATCATTCGATACTGAACAATCATCAAATTTTGTATGGAGGAACTCCATGGACAGACGCCAAATCAAAACCAGAGATGCCATTTTTCAGGCATTGATTGCCCTGCTTTCCGAAAAGAGTTTTCACCGGATTACGGTGGGAGAAATCATTGACCTTGCCAATGTGGGGAGAGCCACCTTTTATGCTCATTTTGAAACCAAGGACTTTCTCTTAAAGGAGCTCTGCGAAGAATTATTCGCCCATGTGTTCGAGGCAGAAACCGGCTCTGCAGCCGCCCACAGCCATATTTTTGACTGCGAGGCACCGGACTCAGTCTTTCTTCATCTACTGCAGCATCTCAGGAAGAACGACAACCATATTCTGGAGCTGTTATCCGGACAGAGCAACGAACTGTTCCTCCTCTACTTTAAAGAAAATCTAAAAGAACTGGTCAAGGGGCAGCTTTCCGGCATGAAAATGGAAAAACCGGCGGCTCTTCCCGAAGATTTCTGGGTGAATCACATCTCCTCTGTCTTTGTGGAAACCGTAAGATGGTGGATTGACCACAACCTGGATGAGTCCCCAGAGGAAATCAACGAATATTTCTTGCAGGTGATTTAGGCAATAAAAAAAGACGGGCACCCGTCTTATACCGCAAAATAAGAAATGACCCTCGACTCCGCTTCTTTACGCGCAATCGAGAGTCATTTCTCTTCCTGCTTGATCTCGTCCATATGATTAACCTCTCTTTCTTAGTCTACCTTTTGCACATCAATCCGTCTCATCGGTTTTTTCTTTTCTTCTCTAAGCGAGACCCACTTGATGAATTCCGTTTTTCCTGCAAAAGGTGAAGTCCTGACTTTCTTCCGAAGGCACCGCATCTCTTTCGAACCAACTTGCGGTCTTTTTTAATTCAAATCTATATTAAAAATTTTCCATTCAGGTTCTCTGTTCCCTCTTCAAAAAGTCTTTCTTACTTTCTCATTGGTTTTTACCGCCTTCCTTGTTTCTGACTACATCTTACCACAGATTTTTCCCGATTGCAATTGGCAGGATAGCAAAAAGATTTTGCTTTTTTTTAGGTAAATCGCAGATTTTAGGGGCACATCTCATTTTTCTCTTTACAAACAGGACTCATCTGTGATATGATAAATATGTTGGCGTGCAAAAAGTCGGTTCTTTCGAACCGGCTTTTTTTGTTAATCCTTCTTTTCCCCGAAGAAAATCGTCCTCGATTTCAATTCCTGCCTTACGATACCGCACGTTCTTTCCGAACCTCATATTTCCGGACGGATACAGAGAGAGGAACACTCTTTGCCCGAGTAGGCTGGGGATTTTCTTTTTCCGGTGCGTGCGCCTCCCAATCCCAATAGATACAAATGGCAACTGCCACCAAAAGAATGATAAAAAACATCACCGTTTCCTGAAATAGTCAATAGTTTGTAGACACAAAAAAGAATAATTTAAGCTGCCTGTTCGAGTCTGTATTGAACAGGCGGTTTTCTTTTTAGTTTTCGCATAGGTTTTATGTAATTAAAATAATATATTGTTTCATCGATAACTTT
>JAGALN010000210.1 GCA_017625185.1 Clostridia bacterium | reverse complement strand
GGCTCGTTGTCAAGCGAACCGTGGAATAAATGCGACCGATTGTGAAAAATCAAACGAATTTCTACGATTCATTCCGTTTTTCAAAGCTTTTTTGTGTCTATTTTTTCTGGAATGGCTCATATCCTCTTTCTTTTGATTGGTCTTTTGGCACAGTATCTTCCATGGATTTTTGTCAAGCGGTATGCCCTACAGTATCACTTCTTTGCAACTATGCCTTTCTTAATTCTCTTTGTTGTCTATGCCATGAAACATTTCGAAGAAAAATTCCGTTCAGGAAAATGGATATCTTCCGGGTTTACCATACTTTGTCTGCTTATGTTTCTGGCATTCTATCCCGTATTATCCGGAACTCCGGTTTCCCGATTCTATGCCGAAACTATCCTGACATGGTTTGATTCCTGGGTCTTCTTTCTATAAAAAATGACGGTCAGCATTGACCGTCATTTTGCATTTCACTCAAATATGGACGAACTTGTCCTGCAAGGTACAAAGAACCGCAAATGCAAACGCATCCGTGGCTCCCCGCCATCACTTTCGCTTTTTCAATCGCAGCAAATGGGTTATGTTCCGTTTCTGTTGGAATCTGGTATTTTTCCAGAATCTTTGTCAGTTTTTCGACTGATGCACAACGAGGCATGGAAACTTGGGTTACAACCGCACCTTTAGCAATAGGAACAAGTTCCCTTAAATACCCTTCGTAATCTTTATCCTCCATCATGGCAATACAGAAGTAAACCGGACAGTCTAACTTTTGCAAGGATTGAACCAGAGCCTTTGCCGCAGGAACATTATGTCCGCCATCCAAAATGATATTGGAGCCAAACCGCTCAAACCGTGCCATGTTTTTTGCTGCGATTAATCCGGAAACAACAGCAGTTTCCGAAATCTCAATTCCTTGTTTACGTAAGACAGCAACAGATTCCAAAACCGTTGCGGCATTGTAGGATTGAAACTCACCCTCCAGTCCCAGAGAATACGTTTTCCCCCGATACTCCATTCTCCCCTCTCTCCATTTTGGAATTTCTGCCACAAAGAGAGGAGCATTTTTTTCTCTTGCATGATTTTTTATAACATCAAAAACCGCTTCCTCCTGTAAGGGATAGGAAACAGCCGGACAATTCTCTTTGAGAATCCCACATTTTTCAGCAGTAATCTTCTCTAGGGTATCGCCCAGATACTGCATGTGATCCATCCCAATTGCCGTTAAAACCGTGGCAAGGGGTTTGGTAATCACGTTGGTAGCATCTAATCTTCCGCCCAATCCGGTCTCCAAAACAACAACATCACATTTCTGCTCCCGGAACCAACAAAACGCCGCAGCCGTATCCAAGGCAAACTCGGACACCGGTGCATCATAGCGTTCAATGGTATCTTTTAGCCTTGTAATAATCCTTGCCAATTCATTATCCGGAATTTCACCGCCATTCACTCGAATTCGTTCGTTGAATCGTTCGATATAGGGTGATGTATATAATCCACAGCGATAGCCTGCATGGGTGAGAATTTCTGCCAGCATAGCTGCAGTAGAGCCTTTCCCGTTGGTACCTGCAATGTGAACAATCCACAGATTTTTCTGCGGATTGTCTAAATACAGTAATAATTTTTCAAGCATCCTATTCCCCAGCTCTCTAGCAAACTTGGGGGTTTGATGAATATACTGAATTGCTTCTTGATAGTTCATAGGATTATACGATACACGCACCGGATTGAATCTCATCCAAGGTAGAGGTTACCACCAGTTTGCCGTCGTGCTCTGCAGACAGAATCATACCATTGGATTCCAGACCCATCATCTTTCTCGGCGGGAAGTTGGCAATAAACAGTACATTTTTGCCAATCAAATCCTCCGGCTGATAGTAGTTGGCAATACCGGACAGAATTTGGCGACGCTCGGAACCCACCTCCAATTCAAACCGAAGAAGTTTGGAGGACTTGGGAACCTTTTCGCAAACAACAACCTTTCCCACTCGAATATCCAGCTTTTCAAAATCCTCAAAAGAAACAGCATCCTTGTACGGCTCAATGGCAACTGTTTCTTCCTGGGGCTGTGCAAGCTCTGCCTCCAGTTCCGCAAGCTTTGCTTCCACATCAAGTCTTGCAAAGAGCGGCGTGGGTTCGCTGACCTTGGTACCAGACTGGGTCCTCCCAAAGGATTCTAAGCTTTCCCAGGAAAGGTCAGTGATTCCTAATTGTGCCGCAATAGCTTCTGCAGTTTCCGGCATAAAAGAAGACAATAAAGATGCAATAAACCGGATGGACTCTGCCAAATGATACATTACCGATTTCAGACTCTCTTTTCCTTCTTCTGTTTTTGCCAGAACCCAGGGCGTTGTTTCGTCAATATACTTGTTGGAACGATTCACAATCTTCCAAATTGCATCCATGGCATCTGCAACACGCAAACGCTCCATACAATCCGCAGTTTCCTTGACACAGGAAAGACAGGTTTCTTCCAAATCCCCATCAAAATCGGTAGCAACCGTCGGAGCAGGAATTTCACCGTCAAAGTATTTCTGGATCATAGAAACAGTACGGTTTACCAGATTACCAAGAGTATTTGCCAAGTCGGAGTTATAACGGCTGATCAAGGTTTCCAGAGTAATATTGCCATCCTGGGCAAAGGGCATTTCATGGAGCAGATAGTACCGAACAGCATCTACGCCGAAGTGGCGAACCAAATCGTCCGCATAAATCACATTACCGATGGATTTACTCATTTTATCCTGTCCGTTTAACAGCCATGGGTGACCAAAAATCTGCTTGGGTAGAGGTTCTCCCAATGCCATCAGGAAGATGGGCCAGTAAATGGTATGAAACCGGAGAATATCCTTACCAATGATATGAACATCTGCCGGCCAATACCGATCATAAGGTTCTTCCTTGCTATCGCAACGATAGCCAATTGCTGTAATATAGTTGGTCAGGGCATCCAACCAAACATAGGTAACATGGTCAGGATTAAAAGGGACCGGAATTCCCCACTTAAAGCTGCTTCTGGAAACGCAAAGATCCTGCAGCCCCGGCTTTAAAAAATTATTGACCATTTCTTTTTTTCTGGATTCCGGCTGAATGAAGTCAGGATTTTCCTCAATATGTTTCATCAGGCGGTCTGCATACTTACTCATTTTGAAGAAATACGCTTCTTCATGCTGCTTGTGAACCTCACGACCGCAATCAGGACACTTCCCGTCAACCAACTGGGTATCTGTCCAGAAGGATTCGCAGGGGGTGCAGTACCAATCCTCATAGGAATCCAGATAGATATCGCCTTGGTCATAGAGCTTTTTGAAGATTTTCTGGACCGTTTCCTCATGATAATCGTCAGTGGTACGAATAAATTTATCGTAGCTGGTATTCATCATATCCCAAATAGTCTTGATTTCCGCCGCTACGCCGTCGACATATTCTTTGGGGCTGATTCCCTTATCCTTTGCCAGTTCCTCGATTTTCTGCCCGTGCTCGTCAGTACCTGTACAGAAAAATACATCATACCCCATATACCGCTTAAACCGAGCAATGGCATCGGTCAAAACGATTTCATAGGTATTTCCGATATGCGGTTTTCTGGAGGTATAGGCAATCGCAGTTGTAATATAAAACTTTTCCTTGTTAGCCATTCTTCTTCTCCCTTCATTCTTCAAACATAGCGATATTACCTAAAGACTCCTGCTGTTTGTAAGGAATCCCAAAGTGATCATACGCACGTTTGGTAACCATCCGTCCCCTGGGGGTACGGTTAATAAAACCAATCTGCATCAAATACGGCTCGTAAACATCTTCAATGGTGTCGCTTTCCTCCCCGATGGTAGCCGCCAAGGTATCGAGTCCTACCGGCCCACCGTCGTAATGTTCGATTACTGTTTGAATCATTCGCTTATCCGAGGCATCCAATCCCAAGCTATCAATTTCCAGTTTTGCCAAGGCATGGTCAGCAACTTCTCTGGTAATCACACCTCCGGCAATGACTTGGGCGAAATCCCGGACCCGCCGCAACAAACGATTTGCAATTCTCGGAGTTCCACGGGAACGGGATGCAATTTCCGCCGCACCGGACGGATCAATCGAAATTCCTAAAATTCCGGCACTTCGGTTAATGATGGTAGCAAGCTCATCTGTTGTATACATTTCCAAACGGCTTATCACACCAAATCGATCCCGAAGCGGTGCAGCCAGCGCACCGGCTCTTGTGGTAGCTCCAATTAAAGTGAATCGGGGTAAATCCAGCCGAATTGACCGAGCGGAAGGACCCTTGCCGATAATAATGTCCAAGGCGTAATCTTCCATTGCCGGATAGAGAATTTCCTCAACACTGCGACTCAACCGATGAATCTCATCCACGAAAAGGATATCATCTTGTCCCAGGTTGGTCAAAAGTGCCGCCAAATCTCCCGGTTTTTCAATGGCAGGACCGGAAGTAATCCGAAGATTTACACCCATCTCATTGGCAATGACACCTGCAAGGGTAGTTTTTCCCAATCCGGGGGGACCGTAGAGAAGCACATGGTCCAGCGCCTCGCCTCGCTTGCGAGCGGCCTCAATGAACACCTTCAGGTTTTCTTTTGCCTTAACCTGTCCGATGTATTCATCCAGCGCTTTAGGCCGCAGACTTTTTTCGTTTTCGCCATCTTCCATAGTTTCCGCAGTTGTTACGATTCTGTTTTCTTCATCCATCATTTGTATCTCCTTCGATTAACCAAAAATCAGCCACGTAACAGATTTTTTAAGCCTATCTTTACCATTTCCTCGACCGTGCCGGTGACCCCTTGTAATGCTTTTTTCGCTTCCTGTGCAGAATATCCCAGCACCATCAATGCGGAAACCGCCTCATTATCACTATCAACCACAGGGGCAAGAATTTCTTCCTTGGGAATGTCAGAGAGCTCCATGCCCTTAAACTTATCCTTCAGTTCCAGAATAATCCGCTGCGCGCCCTTAGGGCCTAATCCCGGTGTATGGCTTGCAAGATATTTCGCATCGTTGGTTGCAACACACAGGGCAAACTTCGACGGTGAAATGTTAGAAAGCAAGCTCGCTGCTGTCTTGGCACCAACGCCGGATACTCCAAGAATCATTTCAAAAATATTTTTCTCTTCCAATGTGGAAAACCCATAGAGCGAACAAATATCTGATGCAGATTTTAAATTCAGGTAGGTATAAAGCGTTGCAGTTGTTCCGATTTCCCCCAAATCCTGTAAGGAATTGGCGGTAGAATAAATCTGATACCCAACCCCACCGGCTTCAATCACCGCAAAACTTTCCGTTTTTTGTACCAAATTACCGGTAATGTAATAAAACATGATATCCTCTCCCTTTGGGAAAACTACTGTTGCATCTCCTGATTCCGCCTAATGCAAGCATCAATGGCAGTTTGCAAGGAATTCCGGAATCCAGTCCGCTCCAACTCGCAGACTGCCGCAATGGTAGTTCCGCCGGGAGAACAAACTCTGTCTTTGAGTTCTTCCGGATGAACTCCGGTTTCCAGAACCATCTTTGCACTCCCCTCAACCGCCTTGGAAGCGAGCAAAAGTGCGTTTTCCTTGGTCAGTCCATAGCGAACACCGGCATCAGCCATAGCGTCAATCATCATATACACATAAGCAGGACTGCTCCCATGAATTGCCGTTGCAATTTCCAACTCTTTTTCCGGAAGAATTAATGCAGAACCAATGCTATTAAACAAATCCAGCACCGTCTTCTTCTCGTCATCTGTTACATTGGAATTGGGAGTAATCACAGTCATGCCGCAACCCACCTGCGCTGGAGTATTGGGCATAGT
>JAGALN010000209.1 GCA_017625185.1 Clostridia bacterium | reverse complement strand
GTTGAGTTACCTGTGATAGATACGTCAACACCTTCTAAGTGCATGATAGCAACACCCTCACGAACATCGTCAGCACCGTAGCAACGAACCTTGGAACGCTCGCCGGTGGAGTAAGCGGTTTCCTTTACTACATTGACCTTACCGGTATGGTAGTCAAACTGGGTCTGTACATAGGTAAAGCCGTTGATTCTGGAGATAATCTGTGCGGCATCCTTGCCAAGACCGTTCAGGATAACCCGCAGGTCTTCCTTTCTTGCTTTATTGGCACTTCTTGCTAAACCAATAGCACCCTCTGCTGCCGCAAAGGATTCGTGACCTGCCAGGAACGCAAAACACTTGGTTTCCTCACGGAGAAGTCTTGCACCCAAGTTACCATGACCGATACCAACCTTACGGTCGTCAGCTACGGAACCGGGGATACAGAAGGACTGAAGCCCCAAACCAATCTTTTCTGCAGCGTCTGCTGCATTGGTAACGCCGTCCTTGATGGCGATTGCGGCACCTACAATGTAAGCCCAGCAAGCGTTTTCAAAACAGATGGGCTGAATGCCCTTTACCATGTTGTATACATCAATACCTTTATCGTCACAGATCTGCTTTGCCTCTTCGATGGAGGAAATGCCGTGCTTGGCAAGCTCTGCGTTAATCTGGTCGATTCTTCTTTCATAACTTTCAAATAAAGCCATTCTCAATACCTCCTATCTTATTCGTGACGGGGGTCGATGAGCTTTGCTGCATCATCCACTCTGCCGTACTGACCGCTAGCCTTTTCCAGTGCCTCGTTGGCGTCCATACCCTTGCCGATCATTTCCATCATCTTGCCCAGGTGTACGAACTTGTAACCGATGATCTGATTTTCGTCATCTACGGCAATCTTGGTGATGTAACCCTCTGCCAGTTCCAGGTATCTGGGACCCTTATCCAGGGTTGCATAGGTGGTACCAACCTGGCTGCGGAGACCCTTACCCAGGTCCTCAAGACCTGCACCGATGGGCAGACCGTCCTCGGAGAATGCAGTCTGGGTACGGCCGTAAACGATCTGGAGGAACAATTCCCGCATAGCGGTGTTGATTGCGTCACAAACCAGGTCGGTGTTAAGAGCTTCCAATAAGGTCTTTCCAACCAGAATTTCCGATGCCATAGCAGCGGAGTGGGTCATACCGCTACAACCAACGGTCTCAACCAGTGCTTCCTGAATGATACCCTCTTTCACGTTCAGGGTCAGCTTACAGGTTCCCTGCTGGGGTGCGCACCAACCGATGCCGTGGGTCAGACCGGAAATGTCCTTGACTTCTTTAGCCTGGGTCCATCTGCCCTCCTGAGGGATGGGCGCCGGACCGTGATATGCACCCTTTGCAAGGGGACACATCTTTTCTACTTCGCTTGAATACTTCATTACTTCTGCTCCTTTCATTGACTCAATGGATTAATTATATCACAAATTCCAAAATATGCAATAAGAATCTCTAAAAATCTACCACCCGTCAAAAGCTGACCGGAAGAAGATGGTGTTTTTTGTCTACTTCGACAAATTCAGTTATTTTTCCAAAGCCATAATTTTTTCAACTCGACGGGCATGACGGTCGCCCAAATGCTCTGCAGCAAGGTAGGCGTCCACAATGGAAATTGCCAGATCGGGACCGGTAATCCGCTCGCCCAGGCAGATGATTTGTGCGTTGTTGTGCTCCCGACTCATTCTGGCGCTGTAGCAGTCGGTCACATGAGCGGCACGGATGCCGTCAACCTTGTTGGCAGAGATACTCATGCCGATTCCGGTGCCACAGATTAAGATTCCACGTTCAAATTCGCCTTTTATGTATGCTTTTGCAACTGCCTCTGCAATGTCTGGATAGTCTGCCGGCTCCCCCGGTGCGGTACCGTAGTCAATGACCTGGTGGCCAAGTTCTACCAGGTGCTTGGTGATGGTCTCTTTATGATTCACGCCGCCGTGGTCGCTGCCGATTCCAATAATCATTTGTGATTCCTCCTATACGATTTCTTTCCCCAACCATCATACCAAAGAACCATGAGAAAAGCAATCGAAATTTCAAAATTCTTTGATGAAATTATCAATATTTTTGGGTTGTATTTGAATAAAGTTTATAGTATACTAAATAAAGTTAAAAAAGAATTGAAGCAACAGGAGGATGTTTGCATGGAATATAGATTAGAATATGAGAGGTGGCTCAAGCTTGCCGACGAAGAAACCGTCAAGGAGCTTACCGCCATTTCGGGTGATGAAAATGAAGTCAAAGACCGGTTTTACAAGGAACTGGAATTCGGGACCGCAGGACTCCGAGGAGTTTTGGGTGCTGGCTCTAATAGGATGAACACCTATGTGGTGGGTCAGGCAACCCAAGGCCTTGCCAATCAGCTCCTTGCCACCAACCCAGGAAAAGATGACTTGAGCGTTGTTATTGCTTACGATAGTCGGCATAAGTCCGATGTATTTGCCAAAGAAGCGGCAATGATTCTGGCGGCAAACGGCATCAAGGTCTATCTCTTTGAAGAACTCAAGCCGGTTCCTGAGCTTTCTTTTTCGGTTCGGCATCTCAAGACCGATGCGGGCATTGCCATTACAGCAAGCCATAACCCTGCCAAGTATAACGGGTATAAGGTCTATGGTTCTGACGGTGCCCAGCTGAACCCCGAGCTTGCAAGCATCGTGTTGGAGGAGATTGGAAAAATTGACCTCTTTGCCGATGTCAAGAAGTGTGACCTTGAAGAAGCCATCCAAAAGGGTATGGTTGTGATGATCGGGGATGAGGTAGAGGAGGCTTACCTCGATGAGGTGCAGAAGCAGTGCATCAACCCCGAACTTGCCAAGGAAAAGGGCAATACATTGAAGTTTGTTTATACCCCGTT
>JAGALN010000208.1 GCA_017625185.1 Clostridia bacterium | reverse complement strand
CAGAGATTACTGTCGGATGTTGGGTGCTTCCCTTTTGTCCAGTATGGTGTTGATTTCTCTCTGTGCCCTGCCTTTGTCCAAGGTTGCCCCCTTCCGTATTGGCGTGATTGCAGCATTGATTACATCCATGGAGATTGTCAGCTTGCGCATGGGGATTCGGGCGATCCGGCGGTTGATTTCTATTTTTAACGGCAGTGATTTTCAGGAGGAACCCAAGCGGATTCTGATTGTTGGTGCGGGAAACCTGGGCGTTACTTTGGCACGAGATATCCTCAGCAATGAGGCTCTGAACTATAAAATTATTGGTTTTGTAGACGATGATGAACGGAAGAAGCATACCATGATTATGGACGCCGAGGTGCTAGGCGGAACCGAGAAGATTCCTGCCCTGTACGAACGGTATCGTCCGGATGAGATTATTTTTGCCATCTCCACGGCATCGCCCGAGGAGAAGAAACGGATTTTAAGCCTCTGTGCGGAAACCCACTGCAGTTTAAAGACGGTTTCCGGATTTGCGGATACTCTGGAAGGAAGAAAGAGTACAGAGTTCCTTCGCAGAGTCGAGGTGGAGGATTTGCTGGGCAGAGAGATGGTATCTCTGGATGACAGTGCGATTGAGGAGGATTTGCGGGATAAGGTTGTGATGGTTACCGGTGGCGGCGGCTCGATAGGCTCCGAGCTTTGCCGGCAGATTATGGCATACTCCCCCAAAAAACTGGTCATTGTTGATATTTATGAAAATAATGCCTTTGACCTGCAGAATGAGTTGGCGGAAATGTTCCCGGATGCAGATATCCGTGTTGTGATTGCGTCGGTGCGGGATGAAGAACGCCTGGAAAAGGTGTTTGAAGAATTTAAGCCATCCATTGTTTTCCATGCGGCGGCACATAAGCATGTGCCTATGATGGAATTTAACGCTATGGAGGCAGTGAAGAATAACGTGTTCGGAACCTGGAACACAGCCCAGTGTGCAAGCCGTGCTGGGGTAGAGCGGTTTATCCTGATTTCTACAGACAAGGCGGTGAACCCCACCAATGTCATGGGTGCCACCAAGCGGATTTGTGAAATGATTGTCCAGGCAATGCAGACAGTCAGCGAGACGGAGTTTGCGGCAGTTCGGTTCGGGAACGTGCTGGACTCCAACGGATCGGTACTGCCCAGATTCAAAAAACAACTGCTCAAGGGCGGACCGCTTACGGTAACCCATCCTGAAATCACTCGGTTCTTCATGACCATACCCGAGGCGGCACAGTTGGTGTTGCAGGCGGCAACCTTTGCAAAGGGTGGCGAAATCTTTGTACTGGATATGGGAAAACCGGTTCGTATCTATGATCTGGCAAAGAATCTGATTCGCCTTTCGGGATTGCGGCTCGGTAGGGACATTGATATTGTATTTACCGGACTTCGTCCCGGGGAGAAGCTTTATGAAGAGCTCCTGATGGACGAGGAGGGGTTGCAGAAAACTGCCCACAATAAGATTCATATCGGTAAACCCTTCTTTCACAGCATGGACGAGCTTCAGGAAAAACTGGATATTCTGCGAAATGCTATTAAAACCCAGGATAACGAGGTGGTAAAGCGGGCGGTTGCCAAGGTGGTTCCTACCTATCAGAAACCTACGATTTATCCTGAAATTTCCTTTACCAAAGTGGAGGATGTAGACTTTTCCAAAGAAGAAGTGCAAAAGGTTTAGCCCGACAAAAGGAGTCAACGGAAATGAGTCAAAAGCCCAAAAAGAAGAAAGGAAAAATGATTGCTCTTATTGTTATTCTTGTCTTTGCGGTAGGGATTGGTATTCTTGCATGGGTTCAGGCGAATAACCTGAAAGCCTTGCGGCTTTTCCGGTATACCCAGGAAGAGCGACAGAATCTCTTGAACCAGAATGAGGAAGCCATTCATGCTATGTTGGAAACTCTGCCGGTGGAGCCATTGAGTCCCCTGACAGAAGAGCAGGAGGCAATGCTGCAGCGTGGAGAAATTACCGAAGAAGAGGCCTTGCAGATGATTATGGGCAATCTGGTTGGAAAGAAACCCGAGACAGAAACACCATCCAAGACTGTGGTTAAGAATGAGGATAACAAAAAGCTCCAGGAATTGCTGGCACGGGTCTACTTGCTCCGATCCACCTTTACAGGTAAGCTGGACGGCCTGGTCGGGGAGGCAAAGAGTGAATATATTGCCCAGAAAAAAGCCACTGGGAAGGCAGATAAAGTAACCATCGGTTCCAGATACATCAGCAAGGGCTTGGCGCTGGAGAGTGAGTGTGACGGACAGATGGAAGCACTCCTTGGAGAGATTGAGGCTGAACTGGCACGGAGTGGCGGCGATACATCCATTATCAGCCAGATCCGCAGTGTTTATAACAACGAAAAAAGCATCAAGAAAGCCAATCTTTTAAGTCGGTATGCGAAATAAAAGGAAGCACCCCGTATGCAGAATACTCTTAAGGACAGTCAAAGGGCAGAAACACTCTTGTTTCTGCCCTTTTCATATGCAACATAGATTTTATTTT
>JAGALN010000207.1 GCA_017625185.1 Clostridia bacterium | reverse complement strand
CAACCTGCGGCACGGTAACAATCGGTGATCATCTCTTTGGGGGAAACCAATAATCTCCCATCCGGCAGATAATCCATAGGATAACTTTTCAAGGTGGTATAAACCAGAGTCAAACCGGACAATATCATAACCAGAATAGTCACAAACAAATCCCGGTTTTTCCCGTGCTCAATCCATTCCAGCAGCTTCGGTGTGACCAAAACCACAAAGCAGGCTATCAGAAAACTCGCCAACACGTCCGGCAGCGTATGTACCCCCAGATAGTTCCGGGTAAACATGACCAGAAAGGTCATAAAAAAGCAGACCGCAACCAGCCACTTCCGCTTCCTCTGCCATGCGGCAATACTCAAAAATTCAGTGGCAGCAAGCTGGGTATGACCGCTTGGAAACGAGTATCCTGTCGCGGTTTCTTTTGCTGCTTCCACCGGTTTGAGGGCAGGATTCTGAACCCAGGGTCGGTAGACGCAGAAGATGTTTTTCAAAGTCTGATTAATCATGCTCCCGATGCTTATGTTTAATGCAAGAGTGATTGCTGCATTCTTGGCAAAACACCAGTATAATACTGCCACAAACAGATACATCAAGGGACTGGTAACAAGCTCCGTCGCATACATCAAAATAACATTCCAGAAATCACTGCGCACTCCTTGCAGCCATAACAAATATTCCATTTTCTATCCCTCCTCAACAGATCGGATCAGGCGGAACACCTGTTCCGCAGTATCGGTCAGATTTGTCTCGGCATTTTCCTTTTCCATTGCCTCCTCCAGGGAGGATACCCGCCGCAAAATCGGGAAAAATGCGTCAATTCCATGTTGATTGCACAATCCGGCCTCCGGGGTAACTGCCCCGGCAAAGGCAAGGACCGGGACTCGGTATTTCTTTGCAATTTTGGCAACACCTACCGGGACCTTACCCATCACGGTCTGGGAATCCAGCCTTCCCTCGCCAGTGACCACATAATCCGCATCGGCAACATATCGCTCCAGCTCCGTCTCCCGCAAAACCAGCTCAATGCCGTTTTTCAATTCGCCATTCAAAAACGCCAGAAAAGCAAATCCAATTCCTCCTGCTGCTCCTGCTCCCGGATGGTCCTTATCCGCACCGGCAGAAACAGTCTTTGCCAGTTCCGCATAACGAGAAAGCCAATGGTCCATATCAGAAATCATGGCAGTATCCGCACCCTTTTGAGGTCCGTAAACCGCACTGCATCCGTTTTCTCCGCAAAGAGGGTTGGTCACATCACAAGCTATGTGGAATCGGCACTCTGCGAGTTCGGGTATCACATTGTTCTCTACAATAGAATGTAGAACTTCTAATCCTTTCCCACCAAGAGGAACCGGTATTCCCTCCTTATCCAACATTCCAAACCCCAAAGCTTGCAGCATTCCGACACCGCCATCGTTGGTAGCACTGCCGCCAATCCCAATGATAAAGTTCCTGCATCCTTTTTGGATGGCATCCAATATCATTTCACCAACCCCGTAGGTGGTGGTGTTCATGGGATTTCGCAAGCTGTCCGGAACGAGGGTAATTCCTGCCGCCGCAGACATCTCAATCACTGCGGTATTCTGCTCCACAATTCCGTATTCTGCCACAACCGGCTCACCCAAAGGTCCGGTTACGGAAATTCGTTGCCGCTTTCCCTGGAGTCCCTCAATCAAGGCATCAACCGTACCCTCTCCACCGTCGGCAATGGGACGAACTGTGGTTTCAGCATCAGGGAAAACTCTCTTAACGCCGGCAGCCACTGCTGCTCCCGCCTCCAGAGAGGTTAAGCTTCCCTTAAGGGAATCTATCGCAATGACAACTTTCATTTTAAAATCCTCCATTAGTTCTGCACCATAACCGAAACACCATCCGGAATTGCTGTTACCGTTATCTCGCTTTTTTTAAGAATTCCTTTGGCTTTGACCAGAGCCTCATCCAAGGAATGTGCCGGAACCATGTGCATTTTTGTAATTAAATCGTCCGGCATTTGTGATACATAGATTATGGTTGCGTGCATCAAAACCCGAAGTAAAATCTGGGTCTGCCACTGGTCAGGCACCGTTTCATTTCGTGTTCTGTCCAGAAATTGCTGCATGGTTTTGCCGATATCCTCTTCATCAGCCAACTGATGGTAAAAATGGTCACCGCCTATTCCGTCGTTGGACGCTGCCAACATAATAATCACGCCATCTTTTTTTACTGTGGCTTCCGCCGCTGTCATCCCTTTCACAGCTTGATAAACATTCTGATCCAAAGGATACCCTCCATTGGTAGTAATCACCACATCTGCCGGAACAGCTTTTACACCGCACAAAGAAGACAAAAATGTCGTTCCTTTCTCATGCGCCGCCTCAACATCTCCCGCCACAGCATAAATTACGTCTTTCTCTCCATTTAGAACCACATTGACAACAAATTGAAGCTTTGCCTCTTTTGCCGCCCAAAGCATATCCCTATGAATAGGATTTTCCTCCAAAACCCCGGTACGGGCATTGGGGCTTGCAATAAATTCCGAGCAATGATTAGCAAGAACCGTGCTCCGTCCTGCCACTCCCGGCAACACACTCTTTCTGCCACCGGAAAAGCCGGCAAAGAAATGGGGCTCAATAAATCCTTCTGCCACCAACAAATCCGCATCCAATGCAATCGTATTGATTTCACAATCTCCGCCCGAGGGCAAAGTGCCAATACTTCTTAACTTTTCCCGTTCATCACAATCGTGGATATAAATCTTTTCCTTTTCCACAATTTCCTCGCCAAATTTATCCACCAATTCTTCTTTGGTAGTACCCCGGTGGCACCCGGTAGCAATGAGAATAGTAATATCGGCGTCCGGATTCCCTGCCCGGATTTCCCGCAGCATGGGCGGAATAATCAATTTGCTGGGAACCGGTCTGGTGTGATCGCTGGCAATGACAACAACCGCTTTCTTATTCCTAGCAAGTTCTCGCAGAGGCAAAGAGCCCACAGGATTTCTCAACGCTTGCTCGATAAGCTCCTCTTCGCCGGTTTCCGACTTATACTCCTCAATGGATGAAGTCAAAACACCCAGTAATTCTTCATCTCGAAAACTATATTGCACTTTCGTTTTCCCATAAGGAAATATTACTTCTTCCATCAAAAACTCCTCCTTCACTTCTTTTTTGCCTGCACGACAAAACCCATGATTGCGGGAATTAGAACCAACTGCAAAATAATTCCGGGGATGGCATCCAGCAAACCTCCCGCAATGAATGCCTGGAATGGAAACAGTTCACCACCAAGACCCAGAACAATCGTCTTGACAATCCCCCAGACAATCCGCCCTGCAAGCATTGCCGCAACCAAAGAACCATAGACTGCACGAATATTTTGCTTTGGAAATCGGCGATACAAGAACCCAATCACAAAGCCGTAGGTTGCAAGCTCAAATGCCATCCAGACCCCGTTGGGATAAAGCGGTGGCATAGAAAATACTGCACCCCGCAAAATCGGCAAAATAAACCCTACGGCAAGCCCATACCTTCCGCCACAGACAAGACCGCAAAGCATCACCGGAATGTGCATCGGCAAAAGGGTATTTCCAATTTCTTTAACTTGTGCCGTAAAAAAGGGTAACACTAACCCCATTGCCAAAAACATTGCGGACAAGACCAAGTTTTTTATGTTTTTCCGTTCCAAAAAAATCACCCTCGTTTTTTCATCTGTTGTTGCAGAAAATTATACCATACCGCTATGAGAAAAGCAATAGTATTTCCCACTTTTG
>JAGALN010000206.1 GCA_017625185.1 Clostridia bacterium | reverse complement strand
GATGGCATAGGTATCACTTCCCTTACTTAACTTCGGTGTATCCTATGCGAAAATCAGGGTTTTGTGCCTGTCTAAAGCTCTTTCGCCTCCACCAAAGCATCCCCCTGGTAGCAGAGCTTTAAAGAAAAGGGCGTTTCCCTCTCAGCCAGGAGCCGAAACATTATTTTGTCCCCCTCCCAGAGGTTCAAATCATAGAGGGCGTCCTTGTCCACCCAGGTAAGCTCCCCCTCGTCACAATCGGTGAGAGTTCCCGCAAATCGGTCAGCGGTATAAAGGAAGATATACTCCGGCTCAGCTTTGTCGCAGCAAAAGGTCAAAACACCCCGAAATTGATAGGAAAGCAGGGTCAATCCCGTTTCCTCTTTTACCTCCCGGAGCAAGCATTCCTCAGGTGCTTCTCCCGGCTCAAACTTCCCGCCCACACCAATCCATTTGTCACGGTTTACGTCCTGTTTCTTGGAGATACGGTGGAGCATCAGGTACTGATTGTCCTTTTCGATATAACACAGAGTGGTCTGCAGCATGGGAATTCCTCCGTTCGTGCTTGAAAATTACTTGGTAAATCTTACAAATCATCGCATAAAACAAAAAATCCCATCTTTCGACAGGATTTTTCTGGTGCCGCTGGCCGGAGTCGAACCGGCACGGGGTCGCCCCCGACGGATTTTGAGTCCGTTGCGTCTGCCAATTTCACCACAGCGGCATATCACTTGCATCACGGTTAATTATTATAACACATCCCTTTCCAAAATGCAAGTGTTTTTTTAAATTTTACAAGGATATTTATAATATTATCTGAAAAAAGAGAGTCTTTTCCCCAACTTCCGGATGGCTTGTGGCAGAGGGAGACATTTTAGTTTTCCAGCAGGGCAATCAATTTCCCTAACGCCGGCTCAAAGGCGGCACCGTACCAATGATTCTCCACTTTTGCCGTTTCATCAATGCAAGCGAGGGTGTAATCTGCTGCAATGGAGGCTGCCTCAAAGGCGGTCTTTCCCCGGACTAACGCCCCTACAAAGGCAGAGGCATACACATCTCCGGTACCATGGCAGCTGTTGCTCCGGAGGGGATGCTCATAGTAGCGGCAGCTTCCGTCTTCATAAACCACAACCCCAGTGGTTTCGGGGGCATAGGAAATTCCGGTCAGGATCACATTCTTGCATCCCAAATCCGAAAGGGCAGCAAGGATTCTGTCAATGTAGGCTCGGTCATAGGTTTCCTGATAAGGAATCCCGGTTAAAAGGCAGCTTTCGGTAATGTTAGGAACCAAGTAATCCGCTTTCCTACATAACCCTTTCATCGCCTCCACAAAGGCATCATCAAAGCCGGGATAGAGTTTTCCGTTATCCGCCATGGCAGGGTCTACAATATGTAGACAATTCTCCCCTGAAACCCGGGAGAAAATATCCTCGACCATAGCCACCTGCCGGGTACTTCCCAGATACCCGGTGTAAATGGCATCAAAGAAAATCCCCTCTTTTTCCCAGTGATTGCAGATGCCGGGCATATCCTCGGTCAAATCCCGAAAGGTGTAGCCGGAAAATCCCGCCGTATGGGTAGAAAGGACTGCCGATGGCAGCACGCAGGTTTCGATGCCGCAAGCAGAAATAATGGGAAGTGCCACCGTCAGGGAGCACTTCCCCACGCAGGAAATGTCCTGGATGGTCAAAACTTTCTTGTAACGCATAGTAAAAATCTCCTTTACAACTTGAGATGGGTATAGTATACTGGAATTGTGATATGAAGTAAATGTTCAAAAAAGGAGAATTTTATCATACCAGATGAATGAGAAGAAATACTTAAAGCTATACCAGACCATCAAAGAAAAAATCTTAAATGGGGAGTACCCGGCAGGGAGCAAGCTGCCCTCCAAGCGTGTCATGGCAGATCGGGTGGGCTGCAGTGTGATGACGGTGGAAACGGCATATAATATCCTTGCAGATGAGGGTTATCTTGCCCCCAGAGAACGGAGCGGGTATTACGTTTGTCGTCTGGAGCTTCCCGCCAAGGTACAGAGGGCGGGTTCGGCGCGCCTTTCCTACCTCCCCGAGAGCGGGAAGGTTCCCCATGGCGAGTTTGCTGCCTCGGTCTGGTTCAAGACGGTGAGGAAGGTCATGAGCGAGCAGGGAAGCCGGCTTTTTATCAAGTCCCCGGGGAAGGGGCTTCCCGCCCTTCGAAACGCCATTGCTGCCTATCTTCTGCGGTATCGGGGAATGGTGGCGCAACCAGAGCAGATTATCATTGGTTCGGGGGCAGAACAATTGTATGAAACGGTGATTCAGCTATTGGGCAGGGAACGGCTTTATGGCATCGAGAATCCCTCCTATGCCCAGATTGAGGCGGTCTACCGTGCCGAGGGTACCAAGGTGGAAAAACTGAAGATGGGAAACGAGGGAATTGAAACCGCTGCGCTGGAAAGAACCTCCGCAACCGTGCTCCATGTAACCCCCTTTGGCAGCTATCCCACCGGCGTGACCGCCACGGCAGCAAAACGGTGGGAGTATCTTTCCTGGGCAAAGGGAAACCGGTATCTGGTGGAGGATGATTTCGGGAGCGAGTTTTTTGCTCCGGGACAGCCCATGGAAACCCTCTATGCCATGTCCGGCGGGGAAAAGGTTCTCTATCTCAACACATTTTCCAAGAGTCTTTCCCCCGCCATGAGGATGGGATATCTGATTCTGCCCAAGGAATTGATGAAAGAATACGACCAAAAGCTGGGGCAGTTTTCCTGCTCCGTACCGGTTCTGGACCAGTATGTCCTGGCAGAATTCATCAAAAGCGGGAATTTTGAACGGCATCTGAACCGCCTCCGCCGAAAGCTGAAAAAGTAAAATCGGGATTGAAAAACCGAACCGTTTGTGATAGAATAGATTTAACAAAGCTAAATCTATTCAGCTAAATTCGCTGTAATTCTAGAATAGATTATTGTAGGAGCGATTCACCAATCGCTTGTTGCCAAACCGATGAGCCCATCCGGGCAACATCGTAGGGGCCAGTTTCCCGGACGGTCCGCAGGAACAGCAAGAAACGGACAGTTAAGAACGCCTGTCCCTACAGAAAAGAAAGGTGTAACATACTATGCGAAAGACAGTGGATATTTTAGGGGTACACATTGACCAAATTACCATGGCGGATGCCCTGACCAAAGCGAAAAAGCTGCTGGGAGAAGGGGGCGTTTCTGCCATTTACACCCCCAATCCGGAGATTATTATGGCGGCTTATGAAAACGAAGATTTTCGGGCAATCCTGAACGGGGCAGATATCTGTACTCCCGACGGAATCGGGGTGGTCTACGCCTCCCGGATGCTGAATCACCCGGTTCCCGAACGGGTTCCCGGGTTTGACTTGACCTGCGGGCTTTTGGAGCATATCTCCAAAACCGGTGAAGGGGTCTTTTTATTCGGCGCAAAACCGGGGATTGCGGAAATTGCCAGGGCGAATCTGGAGAAGAAATACCCGGGACTTGTGGTTTCCGGGGTTCATGACGGGTACTTCAAGGAAGGGGACGAGCCGGAAATCATCCGGCAAATCAACGAATCCGGAGCCAAGCTCCTTTTGGTCTGCTTAGGGGCACCCAAGCAGGAGATGTGGATTCATCAGCACAGAGCGGAATTGAATGTCAGCCTTTGTATGGGAGTTGGAGGGTCCTTGGACGTCTTTGCCGGAACCGTCAAGCGGGCACCGGATCTCTTTATCAAGTTGAATCTGGAGTGGTTCTACCGCCTTTTAAAACAGCCCAGCCGAATCGGACGGTTTATGGCACTGCCTAAGTTTATCCTGACTGTTGCGAAAAAGAAATAAAAGGAGATTTCGTATGATTTACATTTTATTGGCTGACGGATTTGAAGAAATTGAGATGATTACACCCCTTGACATGCTCCGTCGTGCCGGGATCCCAGTGCAAACGGTGGGTATCACCGGGGAAGAGGTGGAGGGTGCTCATGGCATCCGGATTGCTGCCGATATCCTGCCGGAGGATGTAAAATTGGAAGAGGCGCAGGGCGTCATTCTCCCCGGAGGAATGCCCGGCACCACCAACCTGCAAGGCTCGGACTTTGTGCGAAACTTGGTTCGCCACTGCGCCAATGAAACGAAACTGGTGGGGGCAATCTGTGCCGCACCCATGATTCTTGGCGAGCTTGGCTTGTTAGAAAACCGGGAAGCGGTTTGCTTCCCCGGCTTTGAGGAGCACCTAAAGGGTGCAACCGTCAAGGCTTGTCCGGTGGCAGTGGACGGCAATGTGATTACCGCCCGGGGCGCCGGAGCGGCACCGGAGTTTGGTACAGAGCTGGTCAACTACTTCAAGGGCGTCGGCGAGGGCGAAAAGCTCCTTGCCCAGATGCAGGACCCGGCTTATGTGTAATATACAAGAAGAAAAGGGCATGCTTCGCCAGGCTTGGCGAACCCTACGGAAAGAGATTCCCCGTCGCCACGAAAAAAGTCGGATAATCTGGGAAAAGGTTCTGGAACACCCGGCGGTGGTTGAAGCTAAAACGGTGTTTTTGTACCTATCCTTTGGGACTGAGGTGGAAACCCTGCCTTTGGCTGACGAATTGGTAAAGCGAGGGAAGCGGGTTGCCGTTCCTCTGTGTGATACCAAGACCCATGCCATGAAAGCGGTGCTTTTACCGGCTATGGAGAACCTGAAAGCTGGTTCTTATGGCATTTTAGAACCGGAATCAGATGCAAGAGTCATTTCCAAAGAGGAGATTGATGTGATTCTGGTGCCGGCACTTGCTTTTGATAGAGAGGGGTATCGGCTTGGCTACGGCGGCGGGTATTACGATAAGTTTTTGGAAAGCTTCTCCGGCAGAGCAATTGGCCTTGCCTTTTCGGACTGTATCACCGATAAGCTCCCCCGGGAAGCATTTGATAAACCGGTGGACGAGGTTGTGACGGAATTGTGATTTTATGTTGCCAAGGACGTCGCTCCCGACAAATAACAAATTCAACCCAACAAAGAAAGAAGGGAAAAAGATGGAAACCGAAGCCAACAGACAATCCTATCGAGAGGGCAAGCAGCGGCTGCGGAGCGTTCGCTGGATGCTTTTCTGGATCGCCGCTGTCCAGACCGCTGTAGCGATGGTGGTTGCGGTGGTTGCCAGCTTTTTCTCGGTTCCGCCCCCATTCTGGGTGCAAATGCTCTTGGTGGAGCTCTTTGCCTACCTGCTTCCCTTGAGCTTTTACGCTAGAGAAAACCGGCTTCTGTCAGCAAAAACCGCCCGGGAACGATTCGGCTTGAAACGGTGTCGGAACGATTTATGGATTTATGTGATTCTGGGCGGAATTGGATGTCAGTTTGTGATGCTCGTTCTCAACCTGCCAATTAATCTTCTCCTCTCCCAGGGGGAATCGGTAGTTCCCCGGAACCTGACCGAGCTTTTGGCTGCGCTGGTTGTGGTTGCGGTAATTCCGGCAGTTTTTGAAGAATTTCTCTTCCGGGGCATTGTCTACGGGGTAATGAAAGAATTCAACACCCGGGCGGCAATGATTTTTACCACCTTGCTTTTTGCCCTGATGCACGGCAGTATAACCGGATTTCTGGGATACTTATTCTTGGGCTGGGCGGCGGTTGAAATTCTCCGTCGAACCGGGTCCATGTACGCCTGCATGGGTTTTCACCTTGCCAACAATGTGACGGCAGTGCTCCTCTCCCGGTATAGCGGAGAGCTTTTGTATTATCCCATGGGGACTCTGTGGCTCTTTTTGGGAGGAATTCTTGCAGCGGTTTTGGGGTTCTTAGGAATCCGGAATATGACCACGCCTGCCCCCAAAACCAATCTGATGCGATGCTCCGACCTGCTTGGACAGAGCTTTTCCAGCCTGCCGGTTCTGCTTTGTATTCTCTGCCTGGCAGGGGTCTGGATTTTAGGATAAGGAGAGAGATACCATGGAAGAAACACAAAAGAAACGCTTTTGGAACTTCAAACGGATAGGAATTCTGGTTCTTGCCGCCCTGATTGTTTTGGGCGGCTGCTCGGTGCTGGGCGACTTTTTTGGCACCGGTGGAAAAAGGGACACGGTTATGGTGGAAATCCCGGAAGGCTCCGGTGCGTCTGGGATTGCCCGACTCCTAAAGGATGAGGGTATCATCCGGCACCCGCTCCTGTTCAAGCTGTATACCCGTCTCCACGGAAATGCCGTCTATCAAAAGGGGAAACATACCGTTGCCGATTCCATGAGCTATCAGGATATCCTGCAGGTGCTGGAGTCTGCTCCTGAGGTGGATGAAAGGGACATCAAAAAAGTGGTGATTCCTGAAGGATACGAGCTTTGGCAGATTGTGGACTTACTGGTGGAAAACGGACTGGGAGATAAGGCATCCTTCTATCACGAAATTGAGAACGGGGTCTTTGACTTCCCCTTTGTGACAGAGATTCCCCGCACCGAGAACCGGCTGGAGGGGTATCTCTATCCTGACACCTACCTCTTCTCGGTCCAGGAGAGCGAGCATGAGATTCTCTCCCGGATGCTGGAAAACTTCAGCCAGAAGGTTCTGCCGGTCTACCACGCCTACGGCACCGATAAAACCCTAGACGAAATTTTGATTTTCGCCTCGGTGATTGAGCGGGAGGCGGCAAACGATGAGGAACGGCCTCTGGTTGCGTCGGTGTTCAAAAACCGGCTGGAAATCGGAATGCGGTTGGAATCCTGTGCCACCGTCCAGTAT
>JAGALN010000205.1 GCA_017625185.1 Clostridia bacterium | reverse complement strand
TCCTCGACGTCCCGCAAGGAATGTCCTTTAGAGTACACCCCATAGCAGCAGGGGTGCTTTTATATTGCAAAATATGCTTGGGCAGTTTGCCTGTCATCGGCAAGCTGACGCTTTAACTCCTCTAAGGCATCAAACCGAATAATCTCCCGCATTTTTTTATGGAATCGCACGGCAATCTCTTTTCCGTATAAATCCCCGGAAAACGCAAGCAGGTGGCTCTCAATGCCGGAGTGATTCTGCGCCACGGTGGGTTTTTCCCCCACATTAGTCATAGAAGGATACCAAACTCCGTCCACTTTTGTTTCGGTCAGGTAAACCCCGAACCCCGGGAGCAGCAGCCCCTCCGGAAACTCCAGATTCGCCGTGGGAATTCCCAATTCTCTGCCAAATTGGTTTCCCTTGACCACTTTTCCGGACAGTTCAAAGGCTCTGCCAAGACAAGCCTTTGCCTCTTCCATCTTTCCGGAAGAAATCAAGGTACGGATTCGGGTACTGGACACTGCCTCCCCATCCGTCATTACGCAGGGAACCTCACAAACTTGGATTGCCAAAGGCTCCCCCAACCCACGGAGCAACCGGATATCCCCTTTTCCAGATCTACCGAAACGGTAGTTGAACCCTGCCGCCACAAATCGGGCATCCAGAATTTCTTTCAAATACTCTTTCACAAACTCCTCCGGCGAAACCTGCAAAAACTCCGGCGTGATAGTCTGGGCAATGGCAATCTCCACACCCAACGCCTCTAAGATTTCCACACGCTTTTCCAGAGAATTCACATGGGGCGTTTTTTCGCCGAAAAGCACCTCTCTTGGTTGGTTCGAGAAGAAGTAAACCACTGAGGTCAAGCCCTCCTGCTTTGCGGTATCCACTACTCTTTGAATGATTGCCTGATGCCCAATGTGCATGGCATCAAAACCGCCTAAAGCAACCGCTGTGTGGGGGAATCTTCCCTTCAGTTCCCGAAGATTTTTTTCGTTTTTAAGGTAAAAAATCTGCATAGGGGGCTCCTTTCTGCCTTTATCCGCCGAAGAAGGTTTTCTCTATCTTCCACCGGTTCTCCTCAACTACCGAAACTGCCAGAAACTCTCCTGCCTGGTCATACATCCGGCAACGAGCTCCCTCTGGGAAGTCCTTGGCACGGATTCTCACCCCATGGCGAACCTGCTCCCCTTGCTTAAGGTTCAGGTTCAGGGCAGGAAGGTCATAGAACACCTTGTCCACCGGAGTCAGGAAAGAGAGATCCCCCTCTTTCATTGCCGCTTCTACCTCGTCCAAGGTCATGGCGTCCTTCAAAGAAAATTGTCCGGTTTTGGTCCGACAAAGCTCCGCCATATGGGCATAGCACCCCAGCGCCTCTCCCATATCCTGACAAAGGGTCCGGATATAGGTACCCTTGGAGCAGACAACCCGCATGGTAAAGCGATGATGCACCAAATCTATCTCCTGAATCTCTATCGTATCAATGGTAACCTGCCTAGGCTTTCGTTCCACGGTCTTGCCTTCCCGGGCAAGCTCGTAGAGCTTCTTCCCGTCCTGCTTAATGGCAGAATACATAGGCGGAAT
Organism: Clostridia bacterium; assembly: GCA_017625185.1. Taxonomy (GTDB): domain Bacteria; phylum Bacillota; class Clostridia; order Monoglobales; family Monoglobaceae; genus Ructibacterium. Next base: position 4,616 of record JAGALN010000205.1, on the reverse strand, counting down.
CTGTGAAATTTTCCCCAGAAACTTTTTTGCCGTATTTTGAATATCCTCTTCCGTTACAGCCACCTGGCTGGTCCGGAGCACCCTTCCCGAGGCGTCCTGGGTATCGGTTTCGCTCCCCAACTGGACAGTGGCTATGTATTCCTTGTCCGCCCCTGTCAAAAGCTCCACCGCCTTGGTGGCAACGCCGACGCAAACAGGGAGAACCCCCACCGCATCCGGGTCCAAGGTTCCGGTGTGTCCGATTTTCTTCATGGACAAAATCCTACGCAGACACGCCACCACATCAAAGGAGGTGTACCCCTTTTCCTTGTTAATGACAATAACCCCGTTCATCCTCTATCCTCTTTCAGTTGCTTTTTAATCTCCGCCAGAACCTCGTCCAGCATTTCCGGCAGACTCTTTCCTGCAACACCATAACCGCTGGCACGGACATGGCCGCCGCCGCCCAATGCCACTGCAACGGCTGAAACATCCACCGTTTTGGGAGAGCGGAGGCTAACCTTATAACTGCCCTTTTCCCGCTCCCGGATATAGATGCCAACCTCAACCCCATCGATGCTGGAGGGCATGGTTACAATCCCGGCAGCCCCTGCCTCATCAATGCCGGCAGCTTCGAAATCATCCATCCCCAGATAGAGGGCACAGACTCTTCCGTCCTCAAAATAGAGCAACCGATTCAGTGCCGTCTGCATCAGGGCATAGTATCCCCTGGTTTTGGTATCAAAAATCTTCTTGGAGATATCGGAAAAATCGGCGCCCTGTTCCATCAGCTCTGCTGCAACCCGGAGGGTATTGGGCGTCACATCGGGGAACTGGAACCGTCCCGTATCGCAGACCATCCCCAAATAAACATTATGGGCAATCTCAGGGCTGATGGTGCATCCCATTTCTCCATACAGTCGGTACATCAACTCGCAGCAGGAGGAGCAACCCTCCACCACTGCTTCCTTTGCATAATGGACATGGGTTATATGGTGGTCAATTGCCACCGTATTCTTGTGATTTAGAAACAGTTCCTTATATTCTCCCAGCCGTTCCGGGGCAGCACAATCCACTGCCACCAATAAATCGCAATCCTCCGCTTTGAGTCCGGTATTGCTTTTGCCCTTAACAATCTCAAAAGCCTGTTGGTCCGGCTTGGCAGACAGATACACCTCTGCCTGCTTCCCTAAGCTTTGAAAAACCAGCTTTAAAGAATAGCTGCTCCCCAAGGCGTCCCCGTCCGGGTTCTCATGGGCAAAAATACCTACTTTTTCCGCATTTTCTAAAAGGGGAATGATTCTTTCAAACATAGCACACCCTCCCCCTTACAGGTCCTTCAAAATCTCGTTGATATGAGCGCCGTAAGCAATGGAGTCATCCAGCTGGAAGGTAAACTCCGGGGTGTTCCGCAGGTTCAGCCGTCTGCCGATTTCACGGCGGACAAACCCGCCAGCACTCTTGAGGGCCGCAATGGCGTCCTTTTGTGCCGATTCATTTCCAAGAACACTGATGTATGCCTTTGCAAACTTCAGATCCTTGGTAACCCGGACTGCCACCACCGAAACCATAGTGGACAGTCGCGGGTCCTTCAAATCCCGGATTACCGCACTCAATTCCCGCTTGACTTCCTCGGAAATCCGGTCTATTCTACTGTAATTTGCCATAATTCCTCCATGGGCAGAGGGTTATACCTCTACCTGTTCCATGACATAAACCTCAACAATGTCGCCTTCTTTGATGTCGTTGTACTTGTCGATGCTAAGACCACACTCGTAGCCTGCATTAACCTCTTTCACATCGTCCTTAAACCGCTTTAAGGAGCCAAGCTCGCCCTCATGGATAACAATGCCGTCACGAACGATACGAACCTGACTATTCCGCTGAATCTTACCGTCTAGCACATAAGCACCACCAATGGTACCGATGCCGGACACCTTAAAGGTGGTACGAATCTCCACATGACCGATCACTGCTTCCCGGAAGGTGGGCTCCAGCATACCCTTGATTGCCTTTTCGATATCCTCAATGGCATCGTAGATAACACGATAGAGCCGGATATCCACATTGGCATCCTCTGCCGCCTCGGCAACACCGTTTACCGGACGGACATTGAAGCCGACAATGATGGCATTGGACGCACTCGCCAGCATCACGTCAGATTCGGTAACCGCACCAACGGCTCCGTGGATGACCTTAACCCGGACCTCCTCATTGGAAATCCGCTCCAAGGACTGGCGCACCGCTTCCACGCTGCCCTGGACGTCTGCCTTAACGATGATATTGAGGTCTTTCATCTTACCTGCCTCAATCTGCTGGAAGAGGTTATCCAAAGATATGGTGGTTGCTGCTTTCTGCTTCTCCTGCTTTGCCTTGAACTTTCTGGCTTCAACCACATCTCTTGCCTTTCTTTCATCATCTACTGCATAGAAGGTGTCGCCGCCCTCGGGAACCTCGGAAAGACCCAAAATCTCTACCGGGATGGAGGGCCCCGCCTTCTTCACCGGCTTACCCTTATCGTCGTTCATGGCACGGACACGTCCAACGGCAGTGCCTGCCACCACGATATCTCCGGCACGGAGGGTTCCGTTCTGAACCAGAACGGTAGCCACCGGACCTCTGCCCTTATCCAGCTGTGCCTCAATGACAGTACCCTTTGCGGCACGGTCAGGATTCGCTTTTAATTCCTTCATTTCAGCAACCAGCAGTACCATCTCCAGAAGCTGGTCAATGTTGGTTCCCTGCTTTGCAGAAACCTCAACACAGATGGTGTCACCGCCCCATTCCTCGGGAACCAAATTATGCTCGGTCAGCTCCTGACGGACTCTGTCGGGGTTGGCACCCTCTTTGTCAATCTTATTAATCGCAACGATAATGGCAACCTCTGCCGCCCGGGCATGGTTGATTGCCTCAATGGTCTGGGGCATGATACCGTCGTCGGCTGCCACCACCAGAATGGCAATATCGGTAACCAGCGCACCACGGGCACGCATCGCCGTAAACGCCTCATGTCCGGGGGTATCTAAGAAGGTAATCTTCTTATCGCCCAGACGGACTCTGTGGGCACCGATATGCTGGGTAATCCCACCGAACTCCCCGTCGGTAACATTGGTGTTCCGGATGCTATCTAACAAAGAGGTCTTACCATGGTCAACGTGGCCCATAACCACAACCACCGGGTCACGGGGTTTTAAGTTTTCGGGAGCATCCTCCACATCGTTAAAGAGGATATCTTCATCAGTTAAGATAATCTCCTTTTCAAAGGTGCAGCCCAATTCCTCAGTAATCAAGGATGCGGTATCAAAGTCCAAGGTTTCGTTCACCGATGCCATAATACCCAAAAGCATCAGCTTCTTGATGACCTCGGTTGCCGGCTTCTTCATCCGCTCTGCCAGCTCGCCCACCGTAATCTCGTCAGGAATCAGAACGTGAATTTTCTCCACCTTTTTCTTCTTCTCCGGCTGCTTGAGCACATCCTCAGGTCTTGGTTTGTTACCCTGGGGTTTTCCCTGCTGCTTTTTCTTTTGGTTGATTTTCTGCTTCTTGGCAGCACCCTCACCCTTCACATTCTCGGGGATCAGTTCCTCAATCTTCTCATCATCAAGACGGTCTAAGTCCACAGTGTTGACACGAGTGTCCACCGTTCTGGTCTTTCTTCCCATCTCCTGGGGTTCTACAGGAGCAACTGCTTCTTCGGCAGAAATCTCCTCAGGTTTCCCTTGTTCCGAAGGCGCCCTTACCGGTTTCTCCTCAACCACCTCAACCGGCTTGGGAGCGTACATCGAAAAATCCGCCACCGGATTCTTCTGGGTATAGTATTCGAAAATCACGTCCAATTCATACTCAGAAAGAGCACTCATGTGATTTTTGGTGGATACCCCGTAATCCTGCAAAACCTTTACAATTTCCTTGCTGGGAATTCCAAATGCCTTGGAAAGTTCATATCCTCTGATTTTTTCCATGTTTGACACACTCCTTTCACAATCTCTGTCAAAATCCTTAGGTGTCGGTTCCGTTCTTACAGCTTTTGCAGTTGCTCTGCAAAGCCCGCATCGGTCACTGCCAGAACCACAGCGGCATCCTTGCCGATTGCCGCTCCCAATTCGGCTCTATCACCGGGACGCAGAACCGGAACCTGATAAAACTGCGTCATATTCAAAAACCGCTTTTCGGTATTCCGGGCGGTGTCTGTTGCCAGGAGCAAAAGTGCCGCTTTGCCGTCCCGGACGGCATCTGCCCCCTTGCCCTCGCCCAAGGCGAGCTTTCCTGCCCGCATGGCAAGTCCCAGCATCCCCATAAACTTCTGGGTCATGATTACACCTCCGCTATGGTTTGAAGTTCTTCATACACCGAGGCTTCTACTTTGCAGGAAAATGCCCGTTCCAGCGCCCGGCGTTTTTGCGCTTGCCTGATACAGTCCTTCTTCCCACAGATATAAGCACCTCGCCCCGGCAGCTTGTAGGTATCGTCTATGGCAATCTCGCCATCCTTGTTCTTCACAATCCGAATCAGCTGTTCTTTTTCTGCACGCTCTCTGCAAACCATGCACATCCTCTGTGGTTTCATGGTTATTCTTCCTCAGCGGCATCTGGTACAGGCGCTTCCTCCGGTGCCGCATTTAAGTCAATCTTCCAGCC
>JAGALN010000003.1 GCA_017625185.1 Clostridia bacterium | reverse complement strand
TACCCATACCAAGATTTTATACCCACTATCTGTCGACAAAGCACGAATAATATGATATAATTATTAAAAGATTACGCAGGAGGAATACACCATGAAACCTATTGTTAATGCAGAACATATAACAACAAGATATCTAAATTTCTGTTTCCTTTATAATTATAAAACATTTTTCAAAAACCCAGAAAATTTATATGAACGATTACACGAGTTGCATCTACAAGGCAAAGAAGAACGAGGAGAACTTGTATATCTTACAAGAGAAGAAGTTCGAGACTTTGCACTTAAAGACAATCCAAATTTATTAAAAAGTAATATATCAGAACTTAATCGTATTATCACATTGGCTTGTTTTAATACAGCAGCCTTGTTGGGTTGGAAACAATATAAGCAAATATACAGATTCCAACCACAACTCTTAGAAGAACTTTGGGATATTGATTTCAATGAGTCCAAGTATGAAACCCTCTCTTTTGACGAATTGCAATTTTTGCCCTGCTATAATTTTTTCGTTGAAGTACCCATGTCATTTCATGGCAGCAATTATGTAGGATTTTTTGTATATTTCGATACCCATGATTACATTAACAACATATTCCCAATACATGTGCTTTTTATTGATAATCCACCTAAAAAATATTATAATGGTATGGATGCATCAATTTACGATACATTTATGATTACATTAGCATACGACTTTAACACTTTTAATAAAAATCATTTTGAAGTAGAATTAGATAATAAAGATACAACAAAAGAGATTTTAAAAACATTAAATCCAAACGTCTTTCAACAGTTGGGAGAAGAACAAGCAATGGAGATTATCATCAAGGTAAACCAAATTATTACTTACCTCGCTTGTTCAAATGTTGATATGAACAGGATTCAAAAACCCAAAAAGAAGCCAGATATCAAAAGAACTCATATTACAGATTTAGAACACGAAGTTTGGCGACTTGGAGATTCATATTATAAATTACCTAATGGTAAAGAGATTAACAGAAGATACTTAAATACTGAAGAACAAGCATACGCCAAGCACGAAATACCCGAATTATCAGATAATCCAAGAGAGCCTTCTGAACACACAAAAGACAGAAGAAAGGGTTACCATGTCAGACCACACATGAGAAAAGCACATTGGGCTTCATTCTGGTATGGGAAAAGGGATGGCTCAGAAGAACGAATTAAAAGAAGAAAGTTCGTGTCCGCAGTATTCATCAACAACACAGGCGACGAAATAGAAATACCCACAAGAGAGGTAGTAAAATACAGATTCTAACACTCAAATCTTCCACACAAGTCTAAAGGATGAGGGGCGGCCTAAAGCCGCCCCTCATCTTCATTATATAAGATAGTGGGGAATTATATATATTGCTTATTATTTGGGGAGATAGTTACTGATATACCACCAGCCTCGCCACAATGATACCCACTCATTGGAATTATCCTTAATACACGAGTTTCATCATAACTCTTAGGTATATTAGAAATGCATTCACATTCAATACAATTATCTCGTTCATCCAATACCCAACAACACACATCAATAGGGAAAACACGACGCAACTCTTTAAATAACATTTAAAACACACCTCACTTGTTTTAATACACAGCTTAGATACAAATACATTTATCAAATAATCATAGTTCAATAACTAAACACAGACCACAAAGCAGAAAAGAATATTTCCCTTATATTTGAATAATCAGAGGATATAACCTTTGACTTAATATCACACCTTATTAAACTCTGTCTGTTTGATACACGAATAGTTGCTTTTCTTGTAGACATTATAAGCACCACCTTTATAATTATCTCACCACTACAAAAATACTTATTTTACGAGATAAAGAGTAACTCTCTTGATAGAAAGTTACTCTACACCTTTTACAATTTAATATAATTACTTAAATTACTTTCACTTATTTTAAGTTACAGGCACACAAGGAGTGAACACATTCCAATAATGCGTACCCTCTTCACAACGCAACTCACAAATATCATATGGAGATACCAAACCATCGAGCAACTTATAAGTACACAACAACCAATATTTCTCAGGATGACTCTTTATGATATCAGTCATTTCATCATCCACAAATTTCTCCGCATCGGCAATTACAAATACATCATATTGTTTGTAAAATTTTTCATCTTTGAAATTAGCACGCATTTCATTCTTTGCATCCTCATCATTATCATAATAAGGCACCACACAAGTTCTATTTAAACGCTCTAAAGCAGTGTCCCTCTTAAGAGAAATTCCAGATTTCTTCTGCTCTATACAATCACATAACTTTTTCACATCAAGACATCCTTTGCAGACGCCTCTGTAAATCAGGCTGTGCTGCTCAATCAAACCGTAGCCGGTGTCAGCAGCTTGTTTATCCATTGCTTTGTTATAGGGGAGGGGGAAGTCATATAACCTCTGACACTTTCGACAGTAAAAGTGGTCGTGAGGCTCGGTGTTATAATCAAAGTGGTCAGTTCCGTCCCCGATTTCCATCCGCTGGATGGTTCCTGCCTCTGCCAGATGAGAAAGATTCCGGTACACCGTTCCCAAGCTAATGTTGGGAATCAATCGGCTGACCTCTTGGTAAACCCAATCGGCAGTGGGGTGGGAAGTAGTTCCCGCTAGGACCTGCAAAATGGCAGTCCGTTGTTTGCTGTTTCTGGTTACTTTGGTTTCTGCCATCGTTGCACCCCCAATTCGATAATAGGAATTATTACTGTTTTAGTATACTTGAATCTGTTTCATTTGTCAACCCCTTTTTGAAAATTTTTTAAAAATTTTTTAAAAACTATTGACTATTTACAATTTGGTGCTATAATAAAGTTAAAGGTCAAAGAAAGTCAAAGTCAAAATACGACAAATTGTGAAAGGCGGTGATGGTGTGCAGCTGAGTAATATTATTGAAGAATGGATTAAGGAAATGATACAGATGCAAGACGGTGCCGTGGAGTTAAAGCGGAACGAGCTTGCCAGTCAGTTTCACTGCGTACCCTCCCAGATTAACTATGTGATTTCTACCCGATTCTCCCCCGAACGAGGATATCTTGTAGAAAGCCGACGAGGTGGTGGCGGATATATCAAGATTCAGCGGATTCTGCCCAAGGAGGGCGGCGCCCTGATGCACGTGGTCAACATGATTGGGGAGCGTCTTGGGGAACGGGATGCACAGGTTTTGGTGCAAAACTGTTATGATTATGATTTAATCACTAAAAATGAGGCAAAGATGATGTTAGCGGCCTTGGGGGACAGAACCATTCCGATTCAGCAGCCGGAACGGGATATTCTCCGGGCGAGGATTTTGAAGAATATGCTGCTGACCTTGAGTTAAGGAGGAGAGACAAATGAAATGTCAAAAGTGTCAGATAAGGGAAGCCACCAATCATATTACCGAAGTCATCAACGGGCAGAAGATGGAACTTCATCTCTGCAGTGAGTGTGCAGCCAAATCGGAGGAATTCCAGAGCATGAAATCGGGGTTTGATTTTGGGATTGGCGATTTTCTGGGAGGTATCTTCGGCGGAAAGCAGAAGAGCCTTTCGGGAGATAATATAGGAAAAAACAATGTATGTCCTGTTTGCGGAATGCCCTTTGAGAGCTTTCTGCGAAAGGGGAGGTTAGGCTGCGGAGAGTGTTATTCGGTATTCCGCAATCGGTTGGAGCGTCCCCTGCGGCAGATTCACGGAACCTGCGAGCACGTGGGTAAGGTCCCAAAGCGGATGGGAGATGCTCTTCTTCGGGGGCGTCAGCTTTCCAAATTAGAGGCAGAGCTGAACGCTGCAATTCTCAAGCAGGAGTTTGAGAGGGCGGCAGAACTGCGGGATCAAATCCGGGAACTGAAAGCAAAGGAAAAGGGGGAGGCGTAGGCTATGTGGTATACAGAGTGTGGAAAAGACGGCGATGTGGTACTCTCCTCCCGGGTACGGCTGGCACGGAATCTTAAAGGGATTCCTTTCCCGGCACGAGCCAATGAGGAAGCACAGAATCTTGTGCTTTCCCGGTGTAGGGAGGCGATGCTGGAACGGGAGAATCCATGGCAAAGACAAGTGAAGTTCATTGACCTATCGGTAATGGAGCCCTATGAAAAGCAGGCCATTGCGGAGCGACACCTGATTAGTCCCCAGATGATGGATAACAATGTCAAGCGTGGTATTCTTTTGAGCGACGATAATCAGCTGAGCATCCTTTTGAATGAAGAGGACCATATCCGGATTCAGGTGATGGCGGCGGGCTTTGACTTGGAGCGTTGCTTCCAGGACGCCAATCAGGTGGACGATCTGATGGAAGAAACGGTGGAATACGCCTTTGATAACCGAATCGGGTACCTGACCTGCTGTCCCACCAATGCGGGAACCGGAATGCGGGCATCGGTGATGGTGCATCTGCCCGCATTGACCTTAAGCGGTACCGTGAATCAGGTAATTGATTCTCTGGCACAGCTGGGAATGACGGTGCGGGGGATTTTCGGTGAGGGGTCCAAGGCGGTGGGAAATCTCTACCAGATTTCCAATCAGCTGACCCTGGGTGCGACCGAGGAGGATATTCTGGAAAAATTCAAGCAGATTGTGGAAGAGGTCATTGAAAAGGAGCGGGAAATGCGGAAAAGGTTGCTCCAGACACAGAAATATAAGCTAGAGGATCGGTTGATGCGATCCCTGGGCATTCTAAAATATGCAGTGATTTTAAACAGTGATGAGGCCATGAAACGGCTTTCTGATGTGCGGCTTGGTATTGAGCTAGGACTTATCGGAGATATTACATTAGAAACCGTAAACAGTATTATTTATGAAGTATTGCCTGCCAATATTATGAAAAAGTATAATTTAAGTGATCCCACAGAACGGGATTTGAAGCGGGCAGAAATTGTACGGGAAAGGATGGAGGAAGGATGTTCCAAGATAGACTGACAGAATGTGCAAAGTTAGCCATTTCCCATGGGGCTGAGGCGGCAATGGAGCTAGGGCATAATTACGTAGGCACCGAGCATTTGCTGGTGGGCTTGCTTCGGGAAACCGAGGGTGCCGGCGGAAAGATTTTAGAATCCAATGGCTTGACCGAGGAGGCGGTGGTGGAGAAGATTGTGGCTATGGTTGGTAGGGCTGCTCCTATCGAAGAGGGGGAGCCGGAGGCAACCCCCAGAACCAAGCGGGTTTTTGAACGGAGTTATGTGGAGGCACAACGGCTGGGGCATAGCTATATCGGAACCGAGCATCTTTTGATTGCTATTTTGCGGGAGGGGGAAAGCTTTGGAGTCCGGATTTTACTAGAACTGAATGTGAATCCCCAGAACCTCTATCAGGATATTCTGCAGCTTTTGAATGAGGGAGAGGGGGACATCGGAGAAGAACCGGCTCCGGCAGCTGCCGGAAGTCCGGGAAGAAGCCGGAAAGGCGGCGGTACTCCTACCCTGATGAAGTTCGGGAGAGACCTGACCCAGATGGTTCGGGAAAATAAGTTAGACCCGGTCATTGGCAGGGATGATGCCATTGAGCGGGTGGTACAAATCCTAAGCCGGAGAACCAAAAACAACCCTTGCTTGATTGGAGAACCCGGCGTGGGAAAAACCGCAGTGGCAGAGGGCTTGGCTGAGAAGATTGTCAGCGGTCAGGTGCCGGAAATCCTGAAGAATAAGCAGGTTGTGGCGCTGGATATGTCTTCCATGGTAGCTGGAGCAAAGTATCGTGGTGAGTTTGAGGAACGGTTGAAAAAAGCCATGGAGGAAATCAAGAAGGACGGAAACATCATCCTCTTTATTGATGAGCTCCACACCATTGTGGGCGCTGGGGCGGCAGAGGGCGCCATTGATGCGGCGAATATCTTAAAGCCGGCTCTGGCAAGAGGAGAGATTCAGGTTATTGGTGCCACTACCCTGACCGAGTACAGGAAGTATATCGAAAAGGATGCGGCACTGGAGCGGCGGTTCCAGCCCATTACCTTAAACGAACCCACCGTGGAAGAGAGTATCCAAATCCTAAAGGGAATCCGGGACAAGTACGAAGCACACCATCGGGTGAAGATTACCGATAAGGCAATCGAGGCGGCGGTGAACCTTTCGGTACGGTACATTTCCGACCGGTTCCTGCCGGATAAGGCAATTGACCTGGTGGACGAGGCGGCATCCAGACTTCGGATGAAGACTTTGACTGCACCCGCTGACGTGAAGGATATTGAAACCCAGATTGCGGCGGTGAAAAAAGAGAAAGAGGCTGCCATTACTGTTCAGGAATACGAGCGTGCCGCATCCTTGCGGGATAAGGAAAAGGAGCTCCAGCTAGAGCTGGAAAGTCAGAAGAAAACTTGGGAGAACCAGACCTCTTCGGAAAATTCGCTGGTAACCGAGGAAGAGATTACAGAGATTATTTCCATGTGGACGGGAATCCCTCTTAAAAACCTGGAGGAAACCGAAAGCCAGCGGCTTTTAAAGCTGGAAGAGGTTCTTCATGAACGGGTGGTGGGTCAGGAAGAGGCGGTTACTGCTGTTGCCAAGGCGATTCGTCGTGGCAGAGTAGGTTTAAAAGACCC
>JAGALN010000204.1 GCA_017625185.1 Clostridia bacterium | reverse complement strand
TGCTGCTACATTACAGAGCTTGTCGTCCACCGCCAGAGGAAGTCCCACCACTGCCAGAATTGATAGGTTGGCAGTTTCCTTTGCCAGACGACAGAGTGCGTCCTGTGCCTTGCGAATCAGTGCCGATTGGAAGAACAAATCACCGCAGGTGTAGGCGGTCAGTCCCAGCTCGGGAAAGACCACCAACCGAACCCCAAGACGGTCGGCTTCCTGGATCATTTCCAGGGTTTTTGCTTCGTTGAAAGCCACATCTCCCACCCGTACCTGGGGGGTGGCGGTTGCAACCTTCACCAGTCCGTATTTCATTAAGAATTCCTCCTTTTGCAAATCCACGCAATCGCCCCATAGGCAAGGGGAGTTCCACCCAATGCTTCAATCAGGAGCTTTGCGAAATATTGAATCAGTATCATGGTAAATAAGTCAAAAGCGGGAGCCGTTCCGGTAAAGGCAACCAGAACAAAAAGCACTGTGTCCAGAAGATGACCCACGGCGGAGCTGCCGATGGTTCGAATCCACAAATGACGGTTTCCCGTGATTGCTTTGATTTTAACAAGAACCCAAGCATTGGTCAGCTCTCCTGCCAGAAAGCCCAGCAGGGATGCTGCCACGATTCTCGGTACATAGCCGAAAATGACCGCATAGGCATTGGCGGTTTCCTGCAGATAGTCGGGGCTGGGCAGAATCAGTGCCAAGGCAGTGAATGCCATAAATAAAGTATTACACAAAAAGGTCAGCCATATAACCTTTTTGGCGGTTTTAAAGCCCCAGATTTCCGTTAGCACATCTCCTAACATATAGGTCAGGGGAAATGTAATGGTTCCCGCATCAAAAATTGAGATGTTGCCAATGGAAATAATCTTGGTTGCCATCACGTTGGAGGTCAGATATAGTGTAACCAAAAGGGCGGTGACAATAACCAGACCTGTGGATTGTGTTTCTCGGTTTTTTGCAGGGTTTTCCGATACCTGTTTCATAAATTTAATCTCCCTTATTTTATGTTTGCTATTATTTTTTCATTTTCATAGTCCAGGAATTCAGCTAGGACCGTCTGTCCGCTGATTCCATCGGGGGCATCCACCAAAATATCCATGTAGTTGGCAGTGGTTCCGTGCCAGAGGTTTCCCTCTTTTTGTTCCAGAAGAACGGGGATTGTCTGCCCCAGATAGCGACGATAGAAGGTTTCTTTCATTTCTTCTGCCAGCTTGAGCATGGCATGGGTGCGGCTTGTCTTTAAGGATTCCGGAACCTGATTCGGGAAATTTTCCGCCGCTGTCCCTTTCCGAATAGAGTAGGGGAAGATGTGCATTTGAGAAAAGCCGATTTCCTTGCAAAAATTGTAAGATGCCTGAAATTCCTCGTCGGTCTCGCCCGCAAAGCCAACCATCAGATCGGTGGTGATGGCGGTGTCGGGAATCTCCTGCCGCAAGAGAGATACTGCATGCCGAAAGTCGTCGGTGGTATACCGACGCCGCATCCGTTTTAAGGTTTCGTCACAGCCGCTCTGGAGGGACATATGGAATTGAGGACAGAGCTTGGGAAGCTGCTTC
>JAGALN010000015.1 GCA_017625185.1 Clostridia bacterium | reverse complement strand
TCATTGAAAACGGAAAATAAACAATTGAAAAGAACTGTAGGGAAAATTCCTACAGTTCTTTTTTGATTGCAATATCTTTTATGATCTCGCCTGCCAGAATCAAACCCGCCACCGACGGAACAAAGCTTAGGCTGCCTGGCGTTTGCTTTCGTCCTTCGCTTTGGGGAATCTGCAAATAGGGTTCTTCCTCCGAATATACCGCCTTGACACCGGAAATACCTCGCTTGCGAAGCTCAGTTCGCATCACACGAGCCAGGGGACATACCCTGGTTTTTTCAATTTCTGCAACCTGAAACATAGTCGGGTCCAGCTTGTTTCCGGCACCCATGCAGGAAATCACCGGAATTTTAAGTTCCCTCGCCTTTTGAATCAGCAGAAGTTTTGAAGTAACCGTATCAATGGCATCTGCCACATAGGTAACCCCAAAAAAGGAGACCTCGTCAGCGGTCGCTTCGCTATAAAACAAATTTTTTTGCACCACTTCTATGGCAGGGTCAATATCAGCAATCCGTTCTGCCACAACCTGGGTTTTGGGTCTGCCTACCGTACTGTGGAGTGCCGGAAGCTGTCGGTTGATATTACTGACGGAAACAGTATCTCCATCCACCAGAGTTAATTTTCCAACTCCCGCCCGGGCAAGAGCCTCTGCTGCATAGGAGCCAACCCCGCCCAAGCCAAAGAGCAAAACATGGGCAGAACGCAGGCGTTTCATCCCTGCGTCTCCCAACATCATTCTGGTTCTGCTATCTTGTTCTCCCATCATTCTTCCTCTATAAAATCGTCAAAAACGTTTTTTCGGACTCGTGCTTCTTTTCCCGACCCATCAGGTTTTTTACCGCTTCTTTCGGAGACACGCCTTCAAACAGTACCCGGTAGATCTGCTCCACAATCGGCATTTCCACCCCTACTTTCTGCGCCAGCTCGAAAGCTGCCCGGCAGGTCTTGACGCCCTCCACCACCATTTTGACTTCCTCCTGGGCCTCTAAAAGGGTTTTCCCCTGACCAATCAGGATACCTGCCCTGCGGTTTCTGGAGTGCATACTGGTACAGGTGACAATCAGATCGCCAATCCCGGAAAGGCCGTGAAAGGTCTCCTCTTTTGCTCCCATGGCTTTGCCGAGCCTTGCAACCTCCACCATTCCTCTGGTAATCAGTGCCGCCTTGGTGTTATCCCCAAGACCCATGCCGTCGGAAATACCGGCACAAAGGGCAATGACATTCTTTAAAGAGCCACCAAGCTCCACCCCTATCATATCCGGATTGGTGTAGATCCGGAAACAGGAGTTCATCATAATATCCTGAATCCAGTTGGCGGTTTCCTCTGACTCGGTTGCTACAACATTGGTAGTAGGAATCCCCCGAGAAACCTCTTCGGCATGGCTGGGGCCCGACATCACTGCAATTTCACAACCCGGGAGCTCTTCCTTAAGAATCTGGGACATGGTAAGATAGGTTTCTTCCTCCAACCCTTTTGAGATATTCAAAATCAATTGTCCTTTCCTTACCACCTTAGAAAGACCCTTTGCTGTAACTCGCATGGCATGGGAGGGCACTGCGGT
>JAGALN010000203.1 GCA_017625185.1 Clostridia bacterium | reverse complement strand
CGTCTTAAAGCCCGGCTCGGTGATCATTGAGCCCACCTCCGGCAACACCGGCATCGGTCTTGCAGCTGTTGCGGTGGCAAAAGGCTACAAGGTCATTTTGACCATGCCGGATACCATGAGCGAGGAACGGCGGAACCTCCTGAAGGCATACGGGGCAGAGTTGATCCTGACCGAGGGTGCCAGAGGAATGCAGGGTGCCATTGACAAAGCAGAGGAACTCAAGCAGGAGCTTCCCGGCAGTATCATTGCGGGACAGTTTGTCAACCCGGCAAACCCCGCTGCTCACTATGCCACTACCGGTCCGGAAATCTGGAAGGATACCGATGGCAAGGTGGATATCTTTGTAGCAGGAGTTGGCACCGGGGGAACCATCTCGGGTGTGGGAAAATACCTGAAAGAACAAAATCCCGATATTCAAATAGTAGCAGTAGAGCCTGCCGATTCTCCGATTCTTTCCGGCGGGGAAGCAGGTCCCCATGGGATTCAGGGAATCGGTGCAAACTTCCTTCCGGAAACACTGGATACCGGCATTTATGATGCGGTGATTCCGGTGGATACCGAGGATGCGATGAAAGCCGGCAGGAAGCTTGCAAAAACCGAAGGCTTTTTAGCAGGCATCTCCTCCGGGGCGACGCTCTTTGCGGCATCCCAGCTTGCCCAGCGTCCTGAAAACAAAGGGAAAGTCATTGTGGCACTCCTTCCCGATACCGGCGATCGGTATTTGTCCACGGCATTGTTTGCGGAATCGTAATACAAAAGACAATCCTTCTTTCATTCTTGGTAAAAATGGATAAAGACGCTGCCTCTGCATCATGAAAAATCTACGAAAATCACTTGCAGATACCGGGAAACTATGCTATACTAAATGGCATAAAATCAACTACAAAAGGAGTCGAGACAAATGAGAATTGGAATTTTGGGATACGGAAATTTGGGTCGTGGCGTGGAAGCTGCCATTCGCCAGAACCCGGATATGGAACTTGTAGCTGTCTTTACACGGCGGCCTCCGGAATCCTTACACATTATGACCGAGGGTGTTCCCGTTCTCTCTCTGGAAACTGCAAAAGAGATGCAGGACAAAATCGACGTCATGATTCTCTGCGGTGGCAGTGCGACCGACCTGCCCACCCAGACCCCCGACTTTGTAAAATATTTCAATGTGATTGACAGCTTTGACACCCATGCCAAAATTCCCGAACATTTTGTCAATGTGGATGCCGCTGCCAGGGCAGGAGGCAAGGTAGGGATTATCTCTGTTGGCTGGGACCCGGGGATGTTCTCCTTAAATCGCCTCTATGGGGGGGCAATTCTGCCAAACGGCACCGACTACACCTTCTGGGGCAAGGGCGTCAGCCAGGGTCATTCCGACGCCGTACGGCGAATCGAGGGCGTCAAGGATGCTCGGCAGTACACCATTCCGGTTCCCGCAGCAGTAGATGCAGTACGAAACGGCGAGAATCCCGAACTTACCACCCGCCAGAAGCACACCAGAGAATGCTTCGTGGTAGCAGAGCCGGGTGCAGACCTTGCCAGAATCGAACGGGAAATCAAAACCATGCCCAACTATTTTGCTGACTATGACACCACCGTTCATTTCATTACAGAAGAGGAAATGAAACAGGACCACAGCGGTCTCCCCCATGGCGGTATGGTGATTCGCAGCGGTAAAACCGGCATGAATCTGGAGCACAACCATATCATTGAATATAAGATTACCCTGGATTCCAACCCGGAGTTTACCGCATCGGTACTAGTGGCATATGCCAGAGCAGCATACCGTATGAGCCAAGATGGTCAATCCGGTTGCAAAACCGTCTTTGATGTTCCTCCAGCATATTTGAGCCCCCTGTCCGGCGAGGAATTGCGAAAGAATTTGTTGTAAAAAACTCTCACCCCCGTGTGTTCTTAGGGACATACGGGGTTTCTTTTTATGGTCCGTCGATGCCGCAGATCACATAGAAACGATAAGAGCCCCGCAGACTGCGAGGCTCTTATCTTATACTTCCATAATAATGGGCAGAATCATGGGACGGCGCTTCGTCTTGCTGAACAAAAATCCGCTCACATCGTTCCGGAGTTTGGTTTTTAAGGTAGTCCAGTCGATGCTGTTGCCGCCGGTGCATTCCTCCACCACGCCAACT
>JAGALN010000202.1 GCA_017625185.1 Clostridia bacterium | reverse complement strand
GCAGAAAAAAGAGATTATTATGAGGTTCTCGGGGTAAACAAAGGTTCCTCCCCCGATGAAATCAAAAAGGCTTATCGCAAACTAGCTAAAAAGTATCATCCGGATTTAAATCCGGACGACAAAGAGGGCGCAGAGAAAAAGTTTAAAGAGGCGACCGAAGCCTACGAGGTATTGAGTGATGCCGAGAAAAAACAGCGGTATGATCAGTTCGGCCATGCTGCCTTTGACCAAACCGCCGGCGGCGGCTATGGCGGTGGTTTTGGTGGTTTTGACGGCTTTGACATGGGTGATATCTTCAGTAGCTTCTTTGGTGGCGGTTTTGGCGGCGGTCAGCGCTCCAACCCCAATGCCCCCAAGCGTGGTCGGGACTTGAGTTATTCTCTTGATCTGACCTTTGAAGAAGCCTGCTTTGGCGTAGAAAAAGACATCACCGTCAACCATCTGGAAAAATGCTCCACCTGTAACGGTTCGGGCGCCGAACCCGGCACCTCTCCGGAAACCTGCCCCGTCTGCCACGGCAGCGGTCAGGTTCGAACAGTGCAACGGACCGCATTCGGTAACTTCCAGAGCGTTCGTCCTTGTGACTCCTGCGGCGGTCGGGGAACCATTCTCAAGACTCCCTGCAGTGATTGTCATGGGGAGGGGAATATCCGGAAACCCAAAAAGGTGCGGGTGAAAATTCCTGCCGGCATTGACGATGGTCAGCAGGTTTATGTCCGTGGCGAGGGTGATGCCGGAACCAAGGGCGGTCCCAACGGCGATTTGATTCTGAACATTCGGGTACGGCGTCACAAGCTATTTGTCCGCCAAGGTTACGATATTTTGTGCGATTATCCCATTTCCTTTGTTCAGGCAACCTTGGGTGCCGAAGTTCAGGTTCCCACCATTGACGGCAAGGTTTCCTACCAGATTCCGGAGGGAACCCAGCCCGGCACTGTATTTCGGCTTCGCGGAAAGGGTGTTCCCAAAATCAATTCCACCCAGCGTGGCGACCAATATGTCACCGTCAATGTTGAAATTCCCAAGGGACTGAATGAGAAACAAAAGGATATCCTCCGCAATTTTGATGAGAATGTGGATGCTTCCAAATACAAACAACGGAAAAACTTTTTTGATAAAATGCGGGAGATTTTCAAATAAAAGATAAAAACGCCGGCTTTGCTGTCGGCGTTTCCCTATACATAGAAAGGATGAATACTATGGATTGGATTAAAGTTACCATTACCACAACCGCAGCCGGCATTGACTCCATCAGCGGTCGGCTTTTAGACCTTGGTATCAATGGCATTGAAATTGCCGACAAAGACGAATTCAAAGAGTTTTTGGAAGCGAATCGCAAATACTGGGACTATGTAGACGAGGAATTGGCACGGCTGATGGATGCTGACACCGTGATTACTCTGTACTTAAGTGACGGTGCAGCAGGTTTAGAGCAGCTCGCCGCTGTTCGTGCCTCTATGGAAGAACTTCGTGGTTTAGACCCCGACCAAGCCTACGGCACTCTTCAGGTTGCAACCGAAAATGTCAAAGACGAGGATTGGTCAGAAATCTGGAAACAATATTTCCATCCCATCCCCGTTGGGGAAAAGGTTCTGATTTGTCCCGTCTGGGAAAAATCTGAGAATCCGGAAGGTCGTACCGTTTTCACGGTAAATCCCGGCATGAGTTTTGGCACCGGCTCTCACCCCAGCACTCGTTTTTGCATTGAAGAAATTGAAAAACATTTGAAACAAGATGATACCGTTTTGGACCTTGGCTGCGGTTCGGGCATCCTCTCCATCATCGCTCTTTTGCTGGGTGCCAGGGATGCCGTTGCCATTGACATTGACCCCAACGCTGTGGATGTGGCTTATAGCAACCTGGAACTGAATCATTTGTCAAAAGACAACTACCACGCCTTTCCCGGCGATATTTTAACAGATACCAAGTTCCGTGAAGAGCTTGGAACATACGACTTGGTCATTGCCAATATTGTAGCAGATGTTATCATCGGCATGTCCGGTTTTGTCCGCCAGTTTATGAAGGAAAACGGAACCTTCATCTGCTCCGGCATCATTTTAGAGCGTCTGGATGAGGTGGTTTCCGCCTTGGAAGCTGCGGGGCTTACCGTTTTGGAAACCCGTAAGGATACTGACTGGGCAGCCATCACTTGCAAGTAAAGGAGATTCCCTATGCGCCGATTTTTTACTGAACCCGAAAACATCAATGGCAATACTGTCCGCATTTTAGAGGATGCAACGCACATCACTCGGGTACTTCGGATGGAGCCCGGTGATACAATTTTGGTTTTTGACGGAACCGGCTATGAATATACTTGTGCATTGACAGAATTGGATAGTCAAGAATGCCAGGCAGAAATTTTGGAAAAGAACTTTTCCGAACAGGAACCCAAAACCAAAATTACCATTTTTCAAGGACTTCCCAAATCAGGGAAAATGGAATCCATCATCCAAAAATCCGTTGAATTGGGGGTCACATCCATTGTTCCTACCACAACGGAGCGTTGTGTGGTAAAACTTGACCAGAAAGCCAAAACGGAAAAACCAAAGCGCTGGAATAAAGTTTCCATGGAGGCTGCCAAACAATGCGGCAGAGGCGTTATCCCTAAGGTAGAGACTCCCCTTTCCTTTGCTGATGCAATTGACCGAATGAAGAACATGGAGCTTGCCCTGATGCCCTATGAAGTTCTGGGTCATGCAGGTGAATGTTCTCTCAAAAGCGTTTTACAAGAAAAGTCATATGGAGAAATCGGCATTCTGATCGGTCCCGAGGGCGGCTTTTCCGACACGGAAGCAGAGCTTGCTCAAAAGGCAGGCATAAAACTCATCGGTCTTGGAAAACGAATTCTCCGCACCGAAACGGTAGCCGCTGCAATCACATCAATGATTATGTACGAAATGGGCGAGATGTAGCATTTTACTACAATCCGGAAAGGAGATGGTTCTTTGTATTATATCGCAAACACCTGTTCTGTCATGTTGCAATCAGCTTTCTTTTTCCTTGCAGTATATTACCTCGGCATTGCCATCTTCTCTCTCTTTCCTGCAAAAAACCAGCAATTTAAGGATGAAAAACTACGCTTTGCCGTTATTGTACCGGCTCATAACGAGGAAAAAACCCTCCCCGAACTTCTCCGGAGCCTGGCAGAACAAACCTATCCCAAAGAATTATTTTCCGTCTTTGTTATGGCAGATCATTGTACCGACAGAACCTACGAGATAGCCGCAGCGTATCACGCAATCCCCTTGCTTCGCACGGGCAATGACACTTCCGGAAAGGGAGCCGCCCTATTTGACGCATTGACACAGATTACAAGTCATCCGGACTCCTTTGATGCTTTCGTGGTTCTTGATGCAGATAACTTGGCAGATTCTCGCTTTTTAGAGGAAATCAACCAAACCATGCAGCAAGGAAACCCGATTGTACAAGGATACATTGATAGCAAAAACCCAAACGGAAGCTGGCTCTCCCATGCCTATTCCATCTGGTACTGGTTGAGCAACCGTACCATTCAAATGGGTTATGACCGTCTAGGAATCGGCTGCAAGCTGGGCGGAACAGGCTTTGCAATCTCCCGCCGCATTCTCGAAGAGGTCCCCTGGCAAACAACCACCATGGCAGAGGATGCCGAATACACCATACAATTGGCTCTAAACAACAAGAAAGTTGCTTATGCTCCCAAGGCAGTGGTCTACGACGAAAAGCCCACATCCATGTCTGCCTCGGTAAAACAGCGAATTCGATGGGCACAAGGCATGACGCAGGTTCAAAGGGACCTGTCCGGCAAGCTACTTCGAAAAGGGAAATGGAACGCATTTTTACGGTTTTGGAGTGACCTCCTTGCTCCTCTATCCTTCATTCTATTCCTGGTACTGGACTTCTTTTCTATTACAAATTTTCTAGAGCTCACTTCTGTTCGTTTTGTGGAACTTTGGACAAAACCGTTTCCCTTTATTCTTTTGAATTGTTATCTTCTTGGAACCTTGTTCATCATGATTTACGGCCTTTTTCTGGATCGAAAATGGAACCGAAATCTTCTTTTAAATTTGTTTGGATTTCTCCTCTACATAGCCAGTTGGATTCCGGCAGGACTCATTGGCATCTTCAAGCACCGAAAGAATGAATGGTATCATACAAAGCATCATTCTTCTATATAAAAACAAAAGAGCAGCTATGCTGCTCTTTTATTTTTCCGTAACTTTTCAAAGTTTCTGCACAAGCACAATCGTCATCTTGGATGACAATTGTTCTGTTTACTGTGCAAAATTCAAGGTGATTGCATCCATCAGGTTGCTGACACCAGTTAAGCTATCCCAGAGGAATACCTTAACTACCGAATCCTCATCTGCCAAATAGGTTACAGAAATCACATCACTATCATCTGCAATTGCCTCAACCTCTTCGATCTTCAGGTTGGTCAGAACGCCGTTACTCTTGTTATATTCTGCAATAACAAAGGTCTTCGGCTCCTCATCTTTCTTTACGAAAGCACGCATTGATGTATAAGTAACGTCAGCGTTCCCCTCATCGTTCACGGTTACAAACGTGTTGCCGATACCATCGGTAATAGCAACCTTATCTACAACAGGTGCAGCACCGTAAATCTTCAGGTAGTCATACTCTGCAGTTTGACCAGCATAGTACTTTGCGAAATCCACTCTCGCAGAAAGCTCAGTTGCAGCCGGAGCTACATTTTCAAATGCTTTGTACCATACAGCATCGTCGTCTGCTTTGCAATAGCCGGTGTAACCTTCTGCAGTGCGAACGACTCTCCATGTACGCCATACATGACCGCCGTCACCAATCATAGCAGTGGTATCGCCAATCTTAACATCATTACCCTTAGCGCTAATCGACAACAAACCATCACTACCAACGAAGTTCTGTACACTCCATCCGGTAGCCTTTACCTTAAATTCAGCGTAACCGCCAACGGGAATCTCGTTATTGTAAGCATAATAAAGACCATCAGCGCCTACCCCCGCAGGAGCCAGAACAAGGTTACCATTTGCAACCGATGCTGAAGTCATGGAAACATTGTCATATCCCTTATCAGCTGCAAAGTCATCATCAAAGTACAGAGTGGTTGCCCCTTCCGGAATGG
>JAGALN010000201.1 GCA_017625185.1 Clostridia bacterium | reverse complement strand
TGCCGCAATCCCTTCTGGCTGATGTATTCGCCAAAGGTATTGGTCAAAGATTCCGGCTTGAACGCCACTTCTACATTGGGCATGGACGCATCATATTGGGTCATACAAACGTAGAAGTTCTCAAAATACTTTCTCTCGAACCCCTCAAATTCAGGGTCAACAATGGTTCTGGTAATCTCTCGTGCTCTGTCAGGACGGAAGTTGAAGAAAATCACAGAGTCGTTCCTTTGCATCTTTCCAACCGGAGTACCATCTTTTACTACCACCGTGGGAACCACAAACTCATCGGTAACGCCATCATTATAGCTTTCCTTCACGGCAGTCACTGCAGATTCACACGTAACACCCTCGCCAAGAACCATGGCACGATACGCCTTCTCTACACGTTCCCAACGGTTATCACGGTCCATAGCATAATAACGGCCCATGACAGTCGCAATATCGCCAACGCCGATTTCACGGATTTTTCCAACCAACGCTTCCACATAGTCGGCACCAGAAGAGGGGGGAACATCTCTGCCGTCCAGAAAACAATGGACATGAACATCAGTCAGTCCCTTTTCTTTCGCAAGCTTCAAAAGTCCGTATAAGTGCTGGTTGTGACTATGAACGCCACCGTCAGAGAGTAGGCCCATCAAATGCAGGGAGCTGTTGTTCTTCTTACAGTTTTCCACTGCCGCAAGGAGAACCGGGTTCTCAAAGAAATCCCCATCGTTAATGGATTTGGTAATTCTGGTCAACTCCTGATAAACAATCCTGCCGGCACCGATATTAGTGTGTCCAACCTCGGAATTCCCCATCTGTCCCTCAGGAAGACCAACATCCATCCCGGAGGCATGAACGATGCTATGGGGACATTCCTGCATATACCGATCCATATTCGGAGTATTCGCAGCATGGATTGCGTTGCCATCATGACGGTCATTGACGCCATACCCATCCAGAATAATCAAAGCATAGGGTTTTTTATTCATAGTATCTGTTTCTGTCCTTCCGCTAGTTTATTTTGCAGCCGCAACGATCACAGAGAAATCCTCTGCTTTCAGGCTGGCTCCGCCAATCAGGCCGCCGTCAATATTGGGCTTTGCCAGAAGCTCCGCGGCATTACCAGCATTCATGCTGCCGCCATACTGAATCCGGATTGCCTCTGCGGTGTCTGCACCATAAAGTCCTTTGATGGTTTCACGGATGATACCGCAAACCTCGTCTGCCTGGTCAGCAGTTGCGGTTTTACCGGTACCGATTGCCCAAACCGGCTCGTATGCAATCACAACATCTTTTGCCTGTTCAGCCGGAATCTCTAAGAAGGCAATCTTGGTCTGGCGACGAACAGTGTCATCTGTGATGCCCTGCTCCCGCTCCAAAAGGCTCTCGCCAACACAAACAATGGGGGTCAAACCTGCTGCAATTGCTGCCTTAGTCCGCAAGTTTACAGTTTCGTCGGTTTCTCCAAAATACTGACGACGTTCGGAGTGACCAATGATAACATATTCTACCCCGATTTCCTTCAGCATATTCCCTGCCAGCTCGCCGGTGTAAGCGCCATTTTCTTTAAAGTGTACGTTCTGTGCACCAACCGCAATATTCGTACCCTTTAATTCTTCCAGAACACCGGGGATGCAAACTGCAGTGGGGCATACAACAACATCGCAAGCTGCGCCTGCAACCTTCCCCTTCATCTCCGCAACCAAAGCCTTTGCCTCGCTAGGGGTCTTATTCATTTTCCAGTTACCTGCAATAATCTTTTTTCTCATGATTTTACTCTCCTTTGTTATGATGATAAACACACCAAAAGACCGAAACCAAATTGAATCGGTCTTTTGGAATTGAGTTTCTTATTTATCGTTGAGTGCAACTACGCCGGGAAGATCCTTACCCTCCAGGAATTCCAGAGAAGCACCGCCACCAGTGGAAATGTGGCTCATCTTGTCGCCAAGACCTGCCTGGTTGACCGCTGCAACGCTGTCGCCGCCGCCAATGATGGTGGTAGCATCCAAGTCTGCCAGCATGGTAGCAATGGCATTGGTACCCTTTGCGAAGTTGGGCATCTCAAATACGCCCATGGGACCGTTCCAAACAACAGTCTTTGCGTCTTTTAACGCATCCTTATAAAGTGCGATTGTCTTTTCACCAATATCAAGGCCCTGCCATCCCTTTTCGATGCCGCCACGCTCTACGGTTTTGCTCTCTGCATCGTTAGCAAAATCCTTGGCAACTACGG
>JAGALN010000200.1 GCA_017625185.1 Clostridia bacterium | reverse complement strand
GTTTTCTTTGTAGGGGTGCTGATTGCCGGTGGCAATCGTCCAGCACTGACCGAGGCGAGAGCCGAGAGGTGCGTCCTCGACGTCCCGCAAGGACTATCCTTTCCCGTACATCCTTTAAACCGCAGGTCTTTTTTTCATCAGCTAATCCTTTTTACTCTCTGCTACAATTTTGTCCACAATGTTCTGGGGAGCATCCTGATACCGGTCAAACTCAAAGGTAAAGGAGCCTCTCGCCTGGGTAATGCTCCGCAGGTCGGATGCGTAGGTGTGCATCTCTGCCATGGGAACCTCGCCCTCGATGACGGTCATGCCATCGCCCGCAGGGGACATGCCCAGCATCTGACCACGACGTTTGTTGATATCGCCGATGATGTCACCGGTGTAGCTGTCAGGAACCGTTACGGATAAGTGACCGATGGGTTCTAACAGAACCGGAGATGCTTGCTCCATACCGGCCTTGTAAGCCAGGTTTGCAGCAATCTTGAACGCCATTTCCGAAGAGTCTACATCGTGGTAGGAGCCGTCCACCAGGGTTGCCTTTAAGGAAACCATGGGATAACCTGCCAATACGCCTTGCTGCATGGATTCCAAAAGACCCTTTTCTACTGCCGGGAAATAACCCTTGGGAACACTGCCGCCGAATACCTTTTCTTCAAAGGTCAGGCCGTCAACCTCGCCCGGTTCGAATTCAATCCAAACATGCCCGTACTGACCGTGTCCGCCGGACTGTTTCTTGTGTTTTCCCTCTACCTTAACCTTCTTACGGATGGCTTCCCGATAAGCAACTTTCGGTTTTTCAAAGGAGATTTCCACCCCGAACTTATTCTTCAGCTTGCTGACGATGACGTCAATATGCTGATCGCCCAGACCCTTTAAGATTTGCTGACGGGTTTCTTTGTTGTTTTCCAGGACAAAGGTTTTGTCTTCTTCCATGAGCTTGGTCAACCCCTGGGCAATCTTCTCTTCCTCGCCCTTTGCTTTGGGAACCACCGCAAGGCTCATGTTGGGTTTTGCAAAAGCAATGCCATCCAGCTGCAAAGGATGGTTGAGCCCGCTTAGGGTATCGCCGGTTCCTGTTTTGGTCAGTTTGGCAACCGCACCGATATCGCCGGCATTCAACCGTTCTACCTCAACCTGCTTCTTGCCCTGCACTACATAGATTTTGCCAATCTTTTCATTAATATCCTTGTTCATGTTATAAACGGTGGTGTCGGGAGTCATCTGTCCGGAATAAACCTTGAAATAGGAAAGCTTTCCTACATAGGGGTCAGCCACTGTTTTAAAGACCAGTGCGGATAGCGGGTCTGCCACGTCAATCTTAAGACGGGAAGAGGAACCGTCCTTCTTGGTTCCGGTAATGAACCCCTCTTTGGAGTCGGGTGCCGGGAAGTAAGCATGAACTGCATTCATCAAAGAGGAGATACCAAGCTTGTTGGCAGCACTGCCGCAGAGAACAGGAACCACATCACCGGCAGCAACACCGCCTCGGAGTGCTTCGTACATTTCCGGCAGGGTGAATGCCTCGCCAGCAAAGTACTTATCCATCAATTCTTCCGAGGTTTCTGCCACTGCTTCATTAATCATATCCTTCAAGGGTGCCAGTTCGTCCTCCATGCCCGCCGGCATTTCAGCGGTGATGGTGCGATTGCCGTCAAACTTTCTGGCTTCGCCCTCTACCACATTGATAAAGCCGGTAATCTTCTCGCCTTCTCGCAGGGGCAACTGGAAAGGCGCAATCTTCTTGCCGTATTTGTCTTTTAATTGCTGGAGAACGCCTTGATAGTTCACTCTCTCATCGTCAACCTTATTGATGAAGAAGATACGGGGAATACCCTGCTCCTCACAGTAGTTCCAAGCCTTTTCTGCACCAACGGTCAAACCGGACTTGCCGGACAACACGATGATGGCGGCATCCGCCACACGAACCGCACTCTGCACCTCGCCCACGAAGTCGAAGTAACCGGGAGTATCCAGAATGTTAAACTTCACACCGTTCCATTCGCAGGATGCCATAGCGGTACTGATGGAGAACTTCCGTTTGATCTCCTCCGGATCGAAATCCATGACCGTGTTACCGTCAGTGGTCTTTCCCATCCGGTCAATATTACCGGAGGTATAAAGCATTGCTTCTGCCAGAGAAGTCTTTCCGGCGTTACCATGCCCAAGTAATACAAAGTTTTTGATGTTTGATGTGTCATAAAGTTTCAAACGACAGCCCTCCTAAAAGTTATATTATTGTAATCTTATTCTGAATGGAAAAGAAATTACCCTTTTATTTTACTTGATTTTATTTGATATTTCAACCGAAAAATGAACAATATTTTGTGTAAAAAATGGGCAATTTGCACAATGTTTTTGGACAAGAAAAGGGATTGCCCGGATAATTGAAAAAAGAGGGGAACCAAACCGGGCGGAGTCCATAAAATGATAATGAAACAGTACCTAAAT
>JAGALN010000199.1 GCA_017625185.1 Clostridia bacterium | reverse complement strand
CTCGGTCAGTGCTGGACGATTGCCACCGGCAATCCGCACCCCTACAATGAAAACACTAAATTTCGCCAAAAACTCGGGGTTTCAAAAGGGGCGAAAGCCCCTTTTGCTGATGCCCCCGAAGGGGGCGAAGTGGCGCTTGGACTAGGCAAGCGCAACGGGGTCTGGCAAAGAAAATAAAATTTATGTTGCATATGAAAAGGGCAGAAACACAAGTGTTTCTGCCCTTTGACTGTCCTTAAGAGTATTCTGCGTACAAGGTGCATTTTTTGTTATTTTTTATGACAACATATTTTCAAAGGGGGTGTAGTGGAGATGGAGAGAATCCATATAAATATCATAATACCCCAAAGACCGGATGCCGGTGGTGGTCTTGTTTACTACCAGATAGGTGGTAGCATCCTGCGCATAGGTAATGCCGGTAAACTTCACAACAATCCCGGAGGGGTTCTCTGTGTGGAGTTGTTCCAGCCAGTAAGCAGTGATGTAATCCCCGTAGGCGGTCTGGTCGGAGATAGAAGTCTTGGTGGGAGTGCAGAGGGGAATCCGGTCATAGTCACCGTTTGCACCCATCTGCAAAGACCGCAGATAGAATAGACCGGTTGTGGCATCCCGGCTGATGACACCTACGGTAGAACATAAGGTGCCGTCGGGCATGGAGGCAATCTCCTTTAAGGAAACATCATTCTCCTGAACCGGTTCCATGATAACCGTTGCAGTCCGGTTGGGGTTATCCCACTGGATGTCAGCGTTAAATGCCTCGGAAATGGCACGGAGGGGCACATAGGTTCGGTCATTCTGGATGGTGGCAGGAACATCCATCTCGATGTTGTCTACCATGTTTGCCTGACCATTGGAAATGGTGTAACGACCCATCATGTTGTTCCCAATCTGCAAAGAGAGCAGAGAGTCGTACCGGACAATCTGGATTCTCTTGGCATCGTTGAACCAATAAACGGTGGCGTCCAGTGCCTCGGAAACGGCACGGAGGGGGAGCATCAAACGGTCGTCCATGATAACAGGACCGCTACCTTCTTCAAAGGTCAAACGCTCTCCAATCACAACGGTATCCTCGTTTGCCATGGCGGTTCCGGGGAAAAGCAGACTTCCTGCGAGAAGACTGCAAGCTAATAATCCGGCTAATTTTCTCATAGTTCCTCCTAACTGCAAAGGAAATACCTTTGCTATATGAAAATCATGACTTTTGTATCTAGCATCTATTATAACGCAGATTACAAAGAAAAGCAACTGAAATCTTCTACAAAGAGTAAAAAGAATGGGACAAATTTGTTGGTTTTTCTTCCGAATTCAGGAAATCTCCCAAAATACCAGTCTTTTCTGCAAGAAAATGAGGGATGTCTGGGAGGAATTCTTAAGCAGAAACGGCAAAAAAGACCCACTTACCGAAAATTGAGGATTACGAAAATCAGGTTTTCCTGAAACCGCAGCTGAATAAGAAACCCAATACGCCTGCCGGGCAACGGCAAGCATATCTTTGGGTTCGGGATATGTAAAACATCATCTTTTTTATTGACATTTCGTCAATATAGTATTATTATAATATAATAAGATAAGTGTGTCTTGCAGAAGGTTTTTTGGGGAAAATTACTTGAAAAATAGTGAAAGTAGCAGAAAGTGGGGGTGGGTATGGCAGAGAACAAAAAAACGATTTCGTTTAGTCCGCCTGATATCAGCGAGCTTGAAATTGCCGAGGTAATTGCGGCACTCCGGTCAGGATGGATTACAACAGGGCCAAGAACAAAACAGTTGGAGAAAAAGATTGCCGAGTGGGTAGGAACGGAAAAATGTGTCTGCCTGAATTCTCAAACTGCCTGTGCCGAGATGGCACTGCGGATTATGGGAATCGGTCCCGGTGATGAAGTCATTACATCGGCATATACCTATACGGCGTCTGCGTCGGTGATTGCACATGTTGGTGCAAAGATTGTGTTGGTTGATACCCAGGCGGAAAGTCTTGAAATGGATTATGATGCCCTCAAGGAGGCAATTACCGAAAAGACCAAGGCAATTATTCCTGTTGATCTTGCGGGGATTCCCTGCGACTATGATAGGATTTTTGAAATTGTGGAGGCTAAGAAAACGATCTTTAAGCCGAG
>JAGALN010000198.1 GCA_017625185.1 Clostridia bacterium | reverse complement strand
GCGGCAGCCCCTTTTGCTGATGCCCCCGAAGGGGGCGAAGTGGCGCTTGGGCTAGGCAAGCGCAACGGGGTCTGGCAAAGAAAATAAAATCTATGTTGTATATGAAAAGGGCAGAAACACGAGTGTTTCTGCCCTTTGACTTTCCTTAACAGTACGCCTCATACTATGGGGTGCTTTTTTGACCCTTGTTTTGGGTAAGAGGTCCTGTATCCAAAGAAAAGCAAAAACCTTTTGCATACAAGCTATCCTTTCTACATAAAATGAAATAAGCAAAAATGCTTGTAAGCCTTGAAAAACTGCCAAAAGGGAATAGAATAATTTGTGCATATTTAAAATGGACAAAAACTGGAAAAAGTGATACAATGAAATTGGGCAAAATAGATAAAATAACCCTTTCAGGAAAGTTGCTTCCGGAAAGGGTTTTGCCAAACCATAGAGAGCAGATGGAGGAGAACAAATGAAGAAGAACGGGAAAGCCGGCAGAAGGTCGCCGGGACAGCTTGATGAGGCAGCGATGTACCTGTTCAATCGGGGTGTCAATTACGAAAGTTACCGAATGTTAGGTGCCCATCCCGTAGAAAATGGATATCGGTTTGCGGTCTGGGCACCCAATGCCCGGTCGGTATCGGTAGTTTGTGATAGCAACGGCTGGAACAGGGAACAGGGAGCGATGACCCTCCACGAAAAGGCCGGTATCTGGGAAGGATTTCTCTCCGGCGTGAAGACGGGAGAAAATTATAAGTTCAGCATCGAAACCCAGACAGGGGATGTGGTGCTGAAGGCTGACCCCTATGCCTTTTATGCCGAGGTTCGCCCCGATACCGCATCGGTTACGGCGGATTTGGACTATACCTGGAAGGACCAGAAATGGCTCAAAGAGCGGGAGAAGACACCTCTTTACGATAAGCCGGTGAATATCTACGAGATGCACTTTGGCTCATGGAAACAGAAAGAGGACGGAAGTTTTTATACTTATACCGAAATGATTGACCTGCTGATTCCTTATCTCAAGGAGATGGGGTATACTCATGTGGAAATGATGCCCTTATCCGAGTATCCCTTTGATGGGTCCTGGGGGTATCAGGTGACGGGGTACTATGCGGCAAACAGCCGGTATGGCAAACCCACAGAACTCAAGGCGTTGATTGACGCTCTCCATCAAAACGGCATCGGGGTGATTATGGATTGGGTTCCTGCTCACTTCCCTAGAGATGCCCATGGGCTTGCCCGGTTTGACGGAACTGCATTATATGAGCACCCGGATAGCCGCCGCGGTGAGCATAAGGAATGGGGAACCCTGGTCTTTGACTGGACCAAGACCGAAATCTTCTCCTTTTTGATTTCCAATGCCCTGTTCTGGTTGGGAGAATACCACATTGACGGACTTCGGGTGGATGCGGTATCCAGTATGCTCTACCATGACTATAACCGGCGGGACGGAGAATGGTTAGGGAACCAGTACGGCGGTAAGGAAAATTTAGAGGCCATTGACTTTCTCCAGAAGCTGAACATGGCGGTCTTTGAACGGTTTCCCAATGTAATGATGATTGCGGAGGAATCCACCGCCTGGGGCGGGGTCACCACTCCGGTTCACGAGGGAGGGCTTGGATTTAACTTTAAGTGGAATATGGGTTGGATGCACGATGTGCTGGACTATATGCAGTGCGACCCCCTCTTCCGGAAAGGGAATCATAACAAGCTGACCTTCCCCATGATGTATGCCTTTGCGGAGAACTACATTCTTGCCCTTTCCCATGATGAGGTGGTTCATGGCAAGCGATCCCTTTTGGATAAGATGTGGGGAACCTACGAGGAGAAGTTTGCGGAGCTGAAGCTCCTCTATACCTTTATGTATTCCCACCCAGGGAAGAAACTCCTCTTTATGGGTGGCGAGTTCGGGCAGTTTGTGGAGTGGCGGTTTGCAGAGGGCTTGGACTGGCTTTTGGAGGGCTATGATTCCCATCGGAAGCTTCAGCAGTTTTGTAAGGACTTGAACATCTTGTACAGGGAACACCCTGCCCTCTACGAAATTGAACGAGAGCAGGGGGACTGGAAAGGATTTCGCTGGCTCAAGGCGGACGACGCCAACAATAGTGTTCTGGCGTATCTGCGAGCTGACGCAAGTGGGAAAGAAAAGCTGGTTGCGGTGCTAAACTTCACCCCAGTGGAGCATAAGAAGTATGTAATCGGCGTTCCCGAGGACGGGGACTATGAGGTGGTGTTATCCACCAACCAGAAGTGTTACGGCGGTGACGGAAAAGGAAGTAAAAAGTGCAAGGCGAAGAAGAAGCCGGTGGATGGGTTCCCCTATTCCATTGAACTTGCACTTCCGCCACTGACGGCGTTTTACCTGAAACAATGCCCCAAGACAGAAAAGCAGGGCAAAAAATAACAGAAAGGCAGACGGTAGTATTATGAAAGCAAAAAAATGTGTTGCAATGATTCTTGCTGGCGGGCAGGGAAGCCGATTGGGAATTTTGACCCGGGATGTGGCAAAGCCTGCCGTTCCCTTTGGCGGAAAGTACAGGATTATTGATTTTCCCTTGAGTAACTGTTCCCACTCGGGAATTGATACCGTGGGGGTCCTGACCCAGTATGAGCCGCTGGAGCTCAATACCTATATCGCCGGCGGTCAGCCCTGGGATTTGGACCGACAGACCGGGGGTGTTTATGTTCTTCCCCCTTATATGTCGGCGGAAAAAGGGGAATGGTATAAAGGAACCGCCAATGCCATTTACCAGAACATTGGATTTATCGAACGGTTTAAGCCCCGGGATGTGGTGATCCTTTCCGGTGACCATATCTATAAGATGGACTATAATAAGATGATTCGCCAGCACAACAAGGCAGGTGCCGACGCTACCATTGCGGTGATTGAGGTCCCCTGGGACGAGGCGTCCCGGTTCGGAATTATGAATACCGATGAGGAGGACACCATTTTAGAATTTGAGGAGAAACCGGCAAAGCCTAAGAGCAATCTGGCGTCCATGGGTGTTTACTGCTTCCGTTGGGAGGCGCTTAGGAAATACCTAATTGCGGACGAGGAAGACCCGAATTCCGATAACGATTTTGGGAAGAATATCATTCCCAAGATGCTGGCGGACGGACTCAAGCTGGTGGCACATCGGTTCGATGGGTACTGGAAGGACGTGGGGACGGTTCACAGCCTTTGGGAGGCAAATATGGAGCTTCTGGACGAGGATTCCGGCAGCAGCCTGGACGATGACAACTGGAGAATTTACAGCAAGAACCCCATCAAGCCGCCCCATTACATTGCCCCGGAAGCAAAGCTCCGGAACTGCTATGTGACCGAGGGTTGCGAAATCGCCGGAGAGATTGACCATTCGGTCATCTTCGAGGGCGTTGTGGTGGAAGAGGGGGCAAAGGTTGAGGATTCCATTATTATGCCGGGTGCTAAAATCGGGAAGAATGCCGTGGTGTATAAAGCCATTGTAGGCCCCGGTGCAATCGTAGGCGAGAAAGCCATGATTGGCTCCATGGAAGACAATGCTGACAAGACCTGGATCAACGAGAAAATCTGCAGCAATGGTATTACACTGCTGGGCCAGGATGTGAAGGTGCCGGCAGGGAAGAAGATTGCGGTAAATTCCATGTTGGTTGAGGACGCAGTTTGATTCTGTTTCGCCTGCGGACAGAGAATGTGATGCAAAATGAATTTTTGCGGGCAGAAAGGTTACGAGAATTATGAAAAATAATATGTTGGGTTTGATTTTTGGCGACAATCCGGAAGCCAACATGGGTGAGCTGACCGGAAAACGGTCTTTGGCAGCCGTTCCCTTTGGGGGTCGGTACCGGCTGATCGATTTTCTTCTTTCCAATATGGTCAATTCCCATATCATCAATGTGGGAATTACCACTCCCTATAACTATCAGTCCCTGGCAGACCACTTAGGTACCGGAAAAGCATGGGAGCTGGACAGAAAGAATAACGGTCTGTTTATGTTGCCCCCAAAGGAAATCCGGGAAACTACCGAGGCTGTTGGCGGGGTGGATATTATCCATGATGTTACCAATTACCTGCGGCGGAGTCAGCAGGAGTATGTGTTGGTATCAGACTGTAATACCATTTGTAATTTAAGCTATGACGATGTGCTCCGGTATCATCTGGAGGAGGGAGCAGACATTACCCTGATTTACCACAAGGAGGAGGAAATTCCTCAGAAACAGTTAAGACGGCAGATTTTGCTGGATGTGGACAAAGAGGGCGTTGTCAAGGATATGTATGTGTATCCGGCAAAACAGAAGACCAACTGTTCTTATATGCACCAGTTCCTGATCCGGAAGGAGCTTTTGATGGACCTGGTGGACGACGCCAAGTCCCATGGTAAACATTCCCTCGCTAAGGATGTTTTTCTTGCCAATCTGTACCGGTTGAAGGTTTGTGCCTATGAGCATGCCGGACGAATCCTGAAGATTGACGATATCAAGACCTTCTTTGAGGCAAACCTGTCCCTTCTTGACAAGGATGTCCGGGAGGAGTTGTTCGGACTTAAGAACGATATGCCGGTGTATACCAAGATTAAGGATACCATTCCTACCAAGTACGGGAAAAATGCCGAGGTATCTAACTCCATCGTTGCAGACGGATGTGTTATTGAAGGCACTGTCAAAAATTGCATACTCTTCCGTGGCGTACATATCGGCAAGGGTGCGTCGGTGGAAAACTGTATCATTATGCAGAAGTCGGAGGTTCGGGACAACTGCATGATGGAAAATGTGATTTTTGACAAAGAGGTTGTTCTGCGAAGCGGGAAAAAGCTGGTGGGTCAGGAAACCTATCCCATGATCATTGGGAAACGGACAGTGATTTAGGGCATCTCTTTGGAAAGGTGAGTTGTGTATGAGCAAAATTTTGATGTGTACATCTGAGGTTGCGCCTTTTGCCAAAAGCGGGGGCTTAGGGGATGTGCTGGGGGCACTGCCTCAGGCACTCTCAAAGCTGGGACATGATGTTCGGGTAGTTCTTCCTAAGTACGGTTGTATTCCTCAGGAGTTTCGGGAAGAGATGGAGTTTTTGTTCTTCATCTATATTCCCCTGGGCTGGCGACGGAAGTACTGCGGTGTCTTTCGGCTGGTTCGGGATGGTGTGACCTATTATTTCATTGATAACGAGTACTATTTCGGAGACCCTTACCTGTATAAATGGAATGATTTGGAACGGTTTGCCTTTTACGATAAGGCGTGCCTGGAGATTCTCCGGCATCTGGATTTCAAACCGGACATTCTCCATTGCCATGACTGGCAGGCGGGCATGGTTCCGGTACTCCTGAACGCCTATTTCGTTCGGGATGAGTTCTATCAGGGGATCAAGACGGTGTTTACCATCCATAATCTGCGGTATCAGGGTGTTTATTCCATGGACATTGTGGCAGACTTCTTCTCCCTGGACCAGAGTTTCTTTACGGAAGATAAGTTGGAGTTCCACGGCTGTGCCAACCTTTTAAAGGGCGGTATTGTCTATTCTGATTATGTAACTACGGTCAGTCCCACCTACGCCGAAGAAATCAAAACCCCAGAGGGTGGCGAACGGCTGAATGGTCTGCTCTCGGCTAGGGATCAGTCCTTGTTCGGCATCATCAACGGCATTGACACCGATGTGTATAATCCCAAATCCGACCAATACATCTTTGAGAACTTTGATTTGCGAAATCTGGTCAATAAGAAAAAAGAAAATAAGATGCGGTTCCAGGAGCAGCTGGGACTTCCCGTAGACGGGGAAAAGGCGATGATTGGCATTGTCTCCCGGCTGGTTGACCAGAAGGGTTTTGATATCATCGCAGAAGCCATGGGTCAGCTCATGGAAATGGACATCCAGTTGGTGGTCCTGGGCACTGGTGAGAGTAAGTACGAGGAACTTTTCCGGCAGAACGCCTGGTTCCATCCGGATAAGGTTTCGGCAAATATTACCTTCAGCAAC
This sequence comes from Clostridia bacterium, assembly GCA_017625185.1. Classification (GTDB taxonomy): domain Bacteria; phylum Bacillota; class Clostridia; order Monoglobales; family Monoglobaceae; genus Ructibacterium. Next base: position 586 of record JAGALN010000198.1, on the reverse strand, counting down.
GAGCTGGCGCATAAGATTTATGCAGGAGCAGATTTGTTCCTGATGCCATCCATGTTTGAGCCTTGCGGCTTGAGCCAGATGATTGCCATGGCGTATGGAACCATCCCCATTGTCCGGGAGACCGGCGGGTTAAAGGACAGTGTCCAACCCTTTAATGAGTTCACCGGTGAGGGGAACGGGTTCAGCTTCGGTGCTTATAGTGCCTATGAAATGCTCCAGGTTATCCGGCTGGCACTCCGGTTCTTTAGCGAAAAGGAAACTTGGGTTCCCTTAATGAAGCGTGCCATGAAAATGGACTTCTCCTGGAAGAACTCGGCACAACAGTATAGCCAGATGTACAAACAACTGTTGGGATAAAAAAGGCTTCTTATGCAGAATACTCTGAAGGACAGTCAAAGGGCAGAAACACTCGTGTTTCTGCCCTTTTCATATGCAACATAGATTTTATTTTCTTTGCCAGACCCCGTTGCGCTTGCCTAGCCCAAGCGCCACTTCGCCCCCTTCGGGGGCATCAGCAAAAGGGGCTGCCGCCCCTTTTGAAACCCCGTATTTTGGACGAAATTTAGCGTTTTCATTGTAGAGGATG
>JAGALN010000197.1 GCA_017625185.1 Clostridia bacterium | reverse complement strand
ATCATATACCAGTCCAAAGACCGCACCGCAAATTGCTCCCTCCATTCTACCACGGGAAAACCCCGCCAGTACCACAAAGGAAAGAAAGAGATTGGGGGCAATTCCCCAGATATCAATTCCTCTGGCTACTGTGGATTGCAGAACGGTCAGTAGCATTAACCAGATCAAATAAAACAAAATCTGCATCTATTCCGTCAACTCCGATCCGTTCATCATTTGTGAACTTGTACTGTTTCCTGAAGTCGCCGACGCAGTAGGCTTAGGTGTGGAAGTAGGTTTGGTTGTAGGCTTTGTTGTCGCCGTGGATTGGGCGGTGGGCTTTGAGGTGGGCTTGGTTGTTGCCGAAGGAGTTTCCTCTTTCCCATCTTCTTCGGTATCCTCATTTTTGTCTTCTTCCTGCTCTTCCTCATCCAAAACAGTAATCGGCTTCAGTTCCTCGGTGTAGCTCTTCAAAACAAAAACCTCGGTGACCTTGCCAATATCCGCAATGGGTTCCACCGTTGCATACTTAGACATTGTCGCATTATCCTCACTGATCTCAGTGACCTTACCAACCAGCAAGCCTTTGGGGTAGATTCCTCCCATGCCAGAAGTTTCCACATAGTCCCCCACTGCAATTTCGGCATCCCGGGACAGATATCCGAGTCTGCAAAGACCACGGAGACGCAGAGAGGAATCCCCCTCCAGAACACCAATATCCTTGGTTCGGGAGATCATGCTTCCAACACCGCTGTCCGGGTCTAAAATGGTGATAACCTCTGCCCAACTACTCCCCACCTTATAAACCTGACCTATCAACTCACAATTGGCAGTGAAAACCGGCTGGTTCTTCTCGATCCCGTCGTCGGTGCCCTTATTGATGGTAAAGCTACTGTACCAGTTGGATGGGTTCTTTGCAATAACCTGGGTTGCAACCAGATCCAGCTTACTTTCGATTTTTGCAAGATCAAGCATCATCCGCAGACTGTCGTTTTCCGCCTCCAATCCCATCATATCCCGCACCTGCTTGTCCAGTTCAACATTGGCTTTTTTCAGTGCCTCGTTCTCCGTCCGGAGTGCCTTCACACTGCCAAAATAGGTAAAGATATTGCGAAACCAACCGCCAATTCCACTGGTTGCAGCCTGTCCCGGTTCCGCCGCAGCTCCCACTGCATTTTCCGCAATGCTTGCAGTTTCTCTGGATGCAACTGCCCCAAAAATGCCAATCAAAACTGCAATCACAAGCGTTGCGACAATCAAAAGCACTGCCGCTTTATGTTCCCTAAATTTTCTCACAACGAACCCTCACTATCCAAAGTTATCCTACACAAATTTCCGCATCCGCTGTCCCATCTCTTCCATAAATTCCAAAGATTTTCCGGCACCTACGGCAACACACTCCATCGGTTCTTCCGCAATATAAACCGGAATATCCACACTCATGTTAATCATCCGTCCCAGACCACGGAGCAGAGCACCGCCGCCGGAGAGAACAATTCCGCTTTCCATAATATCTGCTGCAAGCTCCGGAGGAGTTTCTTCCAGAGTAATCTTGATTGCATCAATGATTTCCTCTGCACTTTCCTGAAGCGCCTCACGAATCTCCGCCGCTGTAATGGTGGTGGTTTTGGGGAGTCCGGTCAGCAAATCCCGACCCATGATTTCGTCACGAATAACCTCCTTTTGGTAATAGACAGAACCGATGTTACACTTCACCTGTTCTGCGGTCACATCGCCAATGGAGAGGTTATATTTTCGTCTTACATACTGAATGATTGCATTGTCAAATGCCTCTCCTGCGGTCCGGATGGT
>JAGALN010000196.1 GCA_017625185.1 Clostridia bacterium | reverse complement strand
TATTGGTAAAGAAGAGAATGTGGGCATGGGTGGAGGTGACAAACATGGTGGAAACAAAGTCCTCCTCCTTGGTCTGCATACCGATAATACCCTTGCCGCCACGGCGCTGGCTCTTATAGGTATCGGCAGCCAGACGCTTGATGTACCCCTGATGGGTCAGGGTTACCACGTTTTCTTCTTCCTCAATCAAATCCTCAATGTCAATGTCATCCACTGCCGGCTCGATGGAGGTCCGTCTCTCGTCCCCAAACTTGTCACGAATGGCAATGATTTCTTCTTTCAGGATATCCCGAACCATCTGTTCGCTGCCCAAAACCTCGGTCAGGTGGGCAATGAGTGCCTGAATCTCGGCGTATTCCTTTTCCACCTTTTCCCGCTCCAGTCCGGAGAGTCTGGCAAGGCGCATATCCAAAATCGCCTGCGCCTGCAACTCAGAGAATCCGAACCGATTCATCAGCCGTTCCTTGGGGTCGTTGTAGCTGCTCCGGATGATGCTGATGACCTCGTCAATGTGGTCGAGAGCCTTGTTTAACCCCTCCAAAATATGTGCCCGAGCCTCTGCTTTCTTCTTGTCGAAGCGGGTCCGGCGGACAATGACATCCTTCTGGAATTCTACGTAGTTGACCAAAACCTCTTTTAGGTTAAGGACCTTGGGGTCGGTTTGGTTCACCAGCGCCAGCATGATAACGCTAAAGCTGTCCTCTAACTGGGTATATTTATACAACTGATTCAAAACAATGGTGCCGTTGGCATCCCGCTTGAGTTCAATGATAATCCGCATACCGTCACGGTCGGATTCGTCACGAAGGTCAGAAATACCCTCCACCCGCTTGTCATGGACCAGTTCGGCAATCTTCTCAATCAGCCGTGCCTTGTTGACCCCGTAGGGAATCTCGGTAACTACGATTCTCTGGCGATTGTCCTTCCAGTCCTCAATTTCCGCCTTGGCACGGACACGAATCTTGCCCCTTCCCGTATGGTAAGCGGCACGGATTCCGCTGACCCCCATAATCTGGGCACCGGTAGGGAAGTCGGGGCCGGGGATGTATTCCATCAACTCGTCAATGCTGATATCCGGGTTATCCACCAGGGCAACAATGCCGTTGATAACCTCGGTTAGGTTATGGGGCGGAATGTTGGTTGCCATACCTACCGCAATTCCGTTGGAACCGTTCACCAACAGATGGGGGAACCGGGAGGGCAGAACGATGGGCTCTTTCCGGCTCTCATCGAAGTTGGGCATAAAGTCCACCGTTTCTTTTTCGATGTCGGTGAGCAAATGCAAAGAGAGCTTGGACATTCTTGCCTCGGTATAACGGTAAGCTGCCGCACCGTCCCCGTCCACCGAACCGAAGTTACCGTGCCCGTCAATGGTGGGATACCGGAGAGAAAAGTCCTGTGCCATACGAACCAGGGCATCATAAACCGACGCATCACCATGAGGATGGTACCGACCCAGCACGTTACCCACGGTGGTTGCACACTTTTTGTAGGGCTTGTCCGGTGTGATGCCGTCTTCATACATTGCGTAGAGGATACGGCGGTGAACCGGCTTTAAGCCGTCCCGGACATCCGGCAGCGCACGGCCTACAATGACCGACATTGCATAGTCGATGTAGGACTTCTTCATTTCGCTGTTGATTTCCACCGGAATGACTTTCAGTTTGGAAGTATCAAATAACTCTTCAGCCATGAGGCTTCACTCCTGTTCATAAAAGTTCTTACCTTATAATTTCGACGCAAAAAGGGCATTTCCTCTTTTTAAGCAAAATTTTTGCCTTATTTTTGAAAAAAGCTTGTTCCAGAAAGAGGATTGTCCTTTTTTAAGATGGTTAATTTGCCCCTTCGCCCTCATTTATCCGGATAACCTCGTAGGGACCGTCGGGGACGCCGGTCCCTACGAGGTTTTCCACATAATTTATCCCAAAACAAGTGCACAGAAAATTGGATGAACTTTGTTTGATACAAAAAGAGGAATGGCGGGAGTGTACTTTGTGTACATGACCGTCATTCCTCTTTGTAGCAGCGAGCAAAGCTCGCCGATTTTCAAGCACGACTGGCTTTCAAACTTATTTGAGTTCGATGGTTGCGCCAGCTTCTTCCAGCTTGGTCTTCATATCTTCTGCTTCTTCCTTAGCAACAGCTTCCTTCACGGTCTTGGGAGCACCGTCAACCAGAGCCTTTGCTTCAGCCAGACCCAGACCGGTGATCTCTCTTACAACCTTGATTACCTTAATCTTCTGTGCACCAGCGTTAGCCAGAACTACGTCAAACTCGGTCTTCTCTTCAGCAGCGCCTGCAGCTGCACCAGCAGCACCTGCAACCATAACGGGAGCAGCAGCGGATACGCCAAACTCTTCTTCTAAAGCCTTTACCAGGTCGTTTACTTCCAGTAAGGTCAGTTCTTTGATTTCATCAAGAATTTTAGTTACGTCAGCCATTTTATTATCCTCCATTTTTTAATATGATTTGATTTTCATTTGGAATAAACTTCTGTCAGTCCTTTGGGGTCAGCAGATTACTCTGCATCAGCAGGAGCAGCTTCCTCTGCGGGAGCTTCTTCTGCGGCAGGTGCTTCCTCGGCGGGAGCAGCCTCTTCTGCCGGAGCCTCAACGGGTGCTTCCTCTACTGCAGGAGCCTCCTCGGCTGCGGGTGCAGCTTCCTCGGCGGGAGCTTCTTCAGCTTTTGCCTGGCCGGGAACTGCCTCATTGTCAACAATAGCCTGCAAGGTCCGAGCCAAAGCTCCAATCGGGGACTGCAAAGAGCCCATCATCTTGGAAATCAGTTCTTCCTTGCTGGGGATTGATGCGTAGGTCTTTACCTCGTCAAGAGAAATTACCTTTCCGTCTACAAAGCCACCCTTAATCTCCAGAGCCTCGTTGGTCTTTGCAAACTCAACCAGGATTTTAGCCGGAGCAACAACGTCATCGGTGCTGGTTGCAATAGCAGTCGGGCCCTTCAGGACGGAGTCCAACTCGTTAAGACCTGCTGCATTGGCAGCGAACCGGGTCAGGTTGTTCTTTAAAACGGTGTACTCAACACCTGCTTCTCTCAGCTTGACACGAAGAGCGGTATCCTGCTCAACGGTAAGACCTCTGTAGTCGGCCAGAACACCTGCCTGGGCGTTCTGGAATCTTTCTGTAAGCTGTGCAACAATCGCCTTTTTGTTTTCTAAAACTTTTTCGCTTGGCAATGTACATCCTCCTTTCTGTTTTTTCATTCCACACAAGTCGGAATCGGCATCTAGCGAGAAAAAATCCCTCGCAGAAATGCGAGGGACAGAATACACAAAGACACGCGTATTGTCATCCTCGGCAGGATTTACGGCGGTGTGCCACCTGCTGTCTGCGGAATGTTATCCATTTTAATTTTTTTAAAGTGAATTGTGGCTTAACCCTCTACCTTGTTGGGGTTGAGCTTAATGCCGGGGCCCATGGTGGAAGCTACGGTTACAGACCGCAGATACTGACCCTTTGCAGCAGCCGGCTTTGCCTTCACGATAGCGCCCATGAGAGCGTTAAAGTTAGCAGAGATCTTCTCGCCGCCGAAAGATGCCTTACCAATGGGACAGTGGATGATGTTGCTCTTGTCCAGACGGTACTCAATCTTACCGGACTTGATTTCCTCGATGGCTTTCGCAACATCGGGGGTAACGGTGCCTGCCTTGGGGTTAGGCATCAAGCCCTTGGGACCCAAGATTCTACCGATACGACCTACAACACCCATCATGTCAGGGGTTGCAACAACAACATCGAAATCGAACCAGTTCTCGGTCTGGATCTTCTGTGCCAGCTCCTCAGCACCAACATAGTCAGCACCGGCAGCCTTTGCTTCGTCGGCCTTACCCTCTCTGGCAAATACCAGAACCCGAACCGTCTTACCGGTTCCGTTGGGGAGTACAACCGCACCACGAACCTGCTGGTCCGCATGACGGGAGTCAACGCCGAGCTTTACATGGAGTTCAACGGTTTCGTCAAACTTTGCGGTTGCAGTCTTGCATACCAGTTCCAGTGCTTCAGCCGGGTCATATAACTTACCCTTTTCAATCAGCTTTACGCTGTCTTGATACTTTTTACCTTTCTTCAATGTTACATCCTCCTATGGTGGTTCTACAGAACAGAATATCTGTTCCTCCCACTATTTTCAAATACTTGTAACCGATTCGATTACTCCTCAACGGTAACGCCCATAGAGCGAGCAGTACCAGCAATCATGGACATTGCTGCCTCAACAGAACCTGCGTTCAAATCGGGCATCTTCTGTTCAGCAATTGCCTTTAAGTCCGCCTTGCTCAGCTGTGCAACCTTGGTCTTGTTAGGAACGCCGGATCCGCTTTGGATCTTACAAGCCTTCTTAATCAGAACAGGTGCGGGGGGAGTCTTGGTTACAAAGGTGAAGGATCTGTCCTGATATACGGTGATAACAACCGGGATAATCAAACCTGCATCCTTCTGTGTCTTTTCATTAAACTGCTTGGTAAAGTCCATGATGTTAACACCGTGCTGACCTAAAGCGGGACCTACCGGGGGTGCCGGAGTTGCCTTACCAGCCGGAATCTGCAGCTTAATGTAACCTGTGATCTTCTGTGCCATTTCAATACACCTCCTTGTTTTACAAACGTGGTATTACCGGGAACGAACGCCTGTCCGTATCCCTCCCACAGACCGGCAAAAACCTTTGCCGGAATATAAAAACGGAATCATCCGTGTGGGGAACGATGTTTTGCTTATACCAAGGCTTCTACCTGGTTGAACTCCAGCTCCACGTCGGTATCTCTGCCGAACATGGAAACCTTGGCACGAATCTTCTTTTTGTCCATCTGGATTTCGGTAATCACGCCGACAAAGCCCTCCAAGGGTCCATACTTGACCCGGATGTTGTCGCCGGCAGCAAAATCCAGCTCGATGGTGGTGCGCTCTAAGCCCATATTCTCAACCTCGGTCTCGGTAAGAGGTACCGGTGAAGAGCCGGGGCCGACAAAACCGGTAACACCACGGGTGTTCCGGACTACATACCAGCTTTCGTCCGTCATGACCATCTTGACCATCACGTAGCCGGGGTAGATTTTCCGCTCCACAATCTTTTTCTGGTTGTCCTTGATTTCAACAACCTCTTCCATAGGAACCCGAATCTCCTGAATGATATCAGCCATGTTCCGGTTCTCTACGGTTTTCTGTATATCCGTCATCACCTTGTTCTCATAGCCGGAATAGGTGTGGGCGACGTACCATTTTGCGTTTGCCATAATATTGGGGAACGAATCCCTTCCCTCCTATTACTAATTATCGGTTAATGAAGAGGGACATGCCCCATCCGAAGAGCAGGTCCAGACCCCAGATAACCACGCCAATGACCAGAACATAAATGATAACAATCAATGTATTCTGCTTAATCTTTGCAAAGGTAGGCCATACAACCTTCTTGAGCTCGGACTTGACTTCCTTGAAAAAGCTCCCGATTCTTGCAAAGAAATTCGGCTTTGTCTGTTCCATTTTCTACAACTCCTTTTCCGCAGGAAATCTCCCGCAACGGATTCTTATTTGGTTTCCTTATGCAGGGTGTGCTTCCGGCAGAATCTGCAGTACTTGTTCATTTCCAGTCTGTCAGGGCAGTTCTGCTTATTCTTGGTGGTATCGTAATTTCTCTGCTTGCATTCGGTGCAGGCTAAAGTAATCTTGGTTTGCATCTTTTTCACCTCGTCCATCTAATTTCAAAAGCTTGGAAAGCCCCAACCTTTTGTTCACACAAATAAAACCTCTTTCGAGAGGTAGAGATATGATATCACAATTTGCAAGGTTTGTCAATGCTTTTTTCAGAAAAAACGCAAATTTTTTCCCAAGCACAACATCTGGCGGTTGAAGGCTATTCAAACCACAAGACCAACCATTCATGGGCGCGGAATCTTCCGCATATATATAAGGAAAGAAGCCGGACATAAGGAGGAGTCGCTGCCATGAAACAGGGTTTGTCACTGGCATTTGTCTATATCGGATTGGTGATTGGGGCAGGGTTTGCCTCGGGGCGAGAGATCATGGAATATTTCAACATCCCCTCCGGCACCGACCACAGCGGGATTGTCTTTGCCACCTTCTTGTTGATTGCCCTTTGCTATCTGGTGCTCTCCCGTGCCCATCGGGGAAACATGGCTACCTGCCAGGAGTACCTCTCGGCGGTGGCGGGACGGTTTGCCGGAGGGGTAAAGGTGTTTTTGTTTGTCTACCTTTTCTGCGGGTTCTTCACCATGCTCTCGGGGAGCGGCGCCCTCCTTGCCCAGAGCTACCTGCTGCCGGATGTTGTGGGAATTTTGCTCCTGGCGGCGGTCTGTTTTCTGGTTCTCTCCTTTGATTTAAGGGGAATTATAGCGGCAAATACCGTCATGGTTCCCTGTATGATTCTGGGGATTTTCTATATCTGTATTTCTGCAACCTTGTTTGGAACGGCAGCGGTATTCTCCCCCCAGGGAATGACCCACGGGGTTTTGCTCTCCGCCCTTTGCTACGTCAGCTACAACACCATTTCGGCGCCCTCGGTGCTGGTTCCTCTGCAACGGGGAATCACCCCGGCGGGAATCCGGCTTGCCGCCATGGCGGGCGGTCTTTCTCTGGGGCTTTTGATTCTGGTCATCTGGGCGAGCCAGAGCATCTTTTTCGACGCCCTCTGGGAGAGCCAGCTTCCTATGCTCAAGCTTGCCGCCATGGCGGGCAGGCTCCAGAAAAAGGTATACACCGCCGTTCTCCTGATGGCAATTTCTACCACTGCCATCTCTCAGGGCTTCGGGATTCTGAGTCATTTTGGCATCAAAAACACAAAGAACCGGTGTCTTTCTGCCGGCATTTTGTGTCTTTCTGCCATTCCCTTTGCCATGATTGATTTTTCTGTTCTGGTAGACCGGCTGTACGGCTTTTTCGGGGTTACCGGCCTTGTCTGGATGTTCTGGATTGGGGTGGAGTATTTCTGGCGGGGAAGATCGTAGGGATTAGAAAATAAGACAGGGCTTGTTCCCTGCTTTGTAACAGAAATGTAAAAAGGAACCCGCCTTCTTCCTTTGACAAAGAAAATCCGTTATGTTATAGTGAAAAAAAGAGTTCTTTTGGAAAGGCGGAGTTATTATGAAAAAGAGAATACTTTCCGTTGTGATGATCGCAACGATGTTATGCACCCTGTTTGGGGTGCCGGCCATGGCGAAAGACTTTACGGATTCCTCCGGGCACTGGGCAGCAGAAGCCATTTCTGTCTGGAGCGACAGAGGGGTTGTCAATGGTGATGATGCAGGGAATTTCCGTCCCGGCGACCCCATCACCCGTGCGGAAACAGCCAAAATGATGGACAACCTGATTGGGTATCAGAAAGCCAGCATCAAAGTCTTTTCCGACGTGGCAGCAGACGATTGGTTTGCACAATCTGTTTCCCGGCTGTATGAGGCAGGGGTGATGACCGGTTACGAAGACGGCACCATTCGCCCCGGCGCCCCCATCTCCCGACAGGAAGCTGCGGTTATGATTGGCCGTGCCTTTGATTTGGACACCGCCAATGTGAACACCGGGGTTCTGACCCAGTTCAGCGACAACGGGCAGATTCAGTCTTGGGCAAGTCCCATTGTTGCCTTTATGGCCGAGCGAAACTTTATTCAGGGCAGCGACGGAATGTTCCGTCCCGGCGACCCCATTACCCGGGCAGAGATTGTGACCATTCTGAACAACATGGTGGCAGTCTATGCCGATGGCAGCAAGAGCTATTTCAACGGCACCTATGGCGATAAAATTGCCATTGTTAAGGCACCTACCACCTTTGACGGGGTTGTTCTAGGCGGCGCTGTGATTTGCCCTGCTGTAGAAGGAAGCGTGAATTTCAACAGCAACAGCTATATCAACGGCCGGCTCTGCGTTCTTTCAGCAGACGCTACCGTAGGGATTATTGGCGCCACCGTGGCATCTACCTCTAATAAATATGGCGGCATTATCAATAACAGCAGCTATAGCACCGGGTATAACACAAACTACAACAGTACGCCCTCCATGGGTGGCGGTGGCGGTGCCGGTGGCAGCAGTTCCAGCTCCACCACGAAGTATAACGTAGCCTTTTACGGAAACGGCGGCTTCTGGGATGATGGCGAGTCCGAGATCATCGTGAGATGCACCAGCGGAAAAACCTATGTATTCCATCTGCCCAACAATCCCAAACGGACAGGTTATACCTTCAAAGGCTGGTATGTCAGCGAGGTCGCCGCTAACAATCTGACCGAGTCCAAGAAGCTGCAAAGCACCGATGTTGTCAACAGTGCCAGTGTCAAGGAGCTGTATGCGGGCTGGCAAAAGAATTCCGGTCGTTACGGCACCTTAAAGGCAGCAACCGGCGAAAACATTGATCATACCGGTAAATCCGCTGCAGAACTGATGGTAGGTGTGGAAATTACCGAGGCCAGAAATACCGACGCCTTTGAGGCAACCGGCGCTCTGAAGTATGTTACCGATTATCACACTGGCCCCGCCATAGACGGGGAGGGCAACTTCCTGGCAATCACCTATCAGCTCCCCAGCCGGGTAACTAACCCGGTCAAATCGGTGTTGAAGATTGCCTTTGGTGACGAAGAATTCCCAGCGTATGAAAACTTCACCGCGGGAAACACCACCTATACCCAGATATTTGAAATCACCGAGGAAATGCAGGACGAAAAGATTGTCTTCACGATAGATTTGAACGGGGACGGTAAGGATAAGAGCAGTCTTTCTGTGGATGTTTCGGATTTGGTTCTCTACTCCTACAAAACCGTTTCCACCCTGGAGCAATTCACGGCGGCTCTTGCCGATAAGGCTGTTGAAAAGATTACCGTAGATGCCGGCATTACCCTGACCGACGGCAGTTATGCTCCCGTAACAGGCCGGAAGGCTTTGGTTCTGGAGCAGCCCTTGCTGATAGAAAAGGATGCCGATGTTACCTTAAAAAATCTGGATGTTGCAGCCGCTGGAGCTCTTACCTCCATGGTTGCCAACGCCACCGAAATTCCCGAGGGAGAAACCGAAGCAGTTGCCACCAAGGCAGCAAGCCTGACCTTAGAGGGCCTCACCGTGGACGGGGACGGTTTTGCTAAAATTCTGGACAATGTGAAAGCGGTTGCTCTGACTGCAAAGAACAATGAATTGAAAGGCGATGCGGGCAAAACCAATGACGGATTTTTCTTGATGGCTCCTGCCGAAGGTGACACCGTTGTGATTGAGGGCAATATCTTTGATGGCTTCTCATCCGCCTTGGCTTATGCCGATGCAACGGCGCTGACCACCGAAGGGAATGCCTTGAAAAAGAACCAGTTCTTAAATAATACCGTCGACATCAAGATTGGTATTGAGAAAGCAGAGCCGGGCACCATCCCCAATGTGGCGTACAATTTCTTTGACCACGAGCCTGTCGTTCAGGGTCTGGCGGGTGCGCTGGATGCCATCCTTTACCCAACCTATACGGCGGCAACCATGGAAGATTCCCAGCTTTCCGAGAATCTGCACGATGCCTATGTTTTCGCAGACGGTGTGTGCAAAGGCAAGCTCTCCCAGTTGGATTCTCTGGCTCTGACCTTTGCAAGCGAAGATGCTCCTCTTGCCATCGTGGTTGTTCCCATGGATTTGCGGGACACCGCAGTTACCATCAACGAGGAGGAAATCGATACCGTATCCCTCCTCAAGAGCGAGATGCCCACCAACCTGATCATCAAAATTGGTGATGGCGCCCCCAAGACGGTTGCTGTGTCCGAGGCGACTCCGGCGTAAGAAAAGAATTCAAACCAAAAAGCGTGAACCAAAGGTTGGTTCACGCTTTTTTACTCCCTGTGGATTATCGTTTTGGCAACGGACCGTCGAGGACGCACGTCTCGGCTCTCGCCTCGGTCAGTGCTGAACGATTGCCACCGGCAATCAGCACCCCTACAATTTTCAAACACGACGAGTGCGCAGAAAATTTGATGAGATTTGTTCGGTGCAAGATGGGGAATGACAGGAGTGTACTTTGTGTACATGACTGGCAATCCCCATTGCAGCAGCGGGCAAAGCTCGCCAATTTTCAAACACGACTGGTCCAACAAAGAAGAGGCACCCCAACCACAGGGTGCCATCTTCTTTATTGGATTTCTTTGTGGAATTCCTGCAGGGACTTGACCGAAATCTTTCCTGCTTTCTTCACTGCCTTGATGCCGTCGGCTGCTGCCTGGGCTTCGGCGATGGTGGTCATGTAAGGAACCCGGTTCTTGATGGCGGTTTTCCGAATGTAGCTATCGTCTACCGCTCCGGCTTTACCCAATGGGGTGTTCACCACAAAATCAACCTCATGATTGGTAATCTTGTCGGTAACATTGGGTCTGCCCTCGTTGATTTTTGCCACCCGCTCCACCGGGATGCCGGTTGCCTTAATCATATCATAGGTTCCGCCGGTTGCCATCAGCTTGAACCCGCATTCGTGGAAGGTTCTTGCCACAAACAGCGCCTCCGGCTTGTCCGCATCGTTGACACTAATCAGGACGGTGCCCTCCATGGGGAGCTTGCTGGATGCTGCCTCCTGTGCCTTGATAAAGGCTTCGCCGAAGCTCTGGGAAATGCCCAGCACCTCGCCGGTAGACCGCATTTCGGGGCCCAGCAACGGGTCAACCTCGGGGAACATATTAAAGGGGAATACCGCTTCTTTCACACCGCAGTGGCGGAGCTTCTTCTCTTTCAAAGAGGGAACCGGGGATTCCTTGCCGGTTAATTCACCGGTCATAATCTCGGTGGCAAGCTGCACCATATTGATACCACAGACCTTGGAAACCAGCGGAACGGTACGGGATGCGCGGGGGTTTGCCTCCAGCACATAGACCACGCCGTCCTCAATGGCGTACTGCATATTCATCAGACCCACAACATTCATTTCTTTGGCAATCTTCTTGGTGTATTCTTTAATGGTGTCCATCTGGGTTGCGGTGAGGCTCTTGGGGGGAATCACACATGCCGAGTCACCGGAATGAACCCCGGCAAGCTCGATATGTTCCATGACAGAGGGAACAAATACATGGGTGCCGTCGCTGACGGCATCTGCCTCACACTCGGTGGCACGCCCGAAGAATCTGTCAATCAGGATGGGTCTGTCGGGGGTTACCCCAACTGCCGCCTGCATATAGTAAGTCAGGGATTCGCTATCATAAACCACTTCCATGCCCCGTCCGCCCAGCACATAGGAGGGACGAACCATGACAGGATAGCCAATCTGGTCGGCAATTGCCAAGGCTTCCTCGGTATTGACCGCCATGCCCGATTCCGGCATGGGAATCTCCAGCTTGTCCATCATGGCACGGAACAAATCTCTGTCCTCTGCCAAGTCGATGGTTTCCGGGGTGGTTCCTAAAATATTCACCCCTGCCGCTTTCAGGGAAGCCGCTAAATTTAAGGGGGTCTGTCCGCCGAACTGGGCAATCACGCCCACCGGCTTTTCCTTATCGTGGATGCTCAAAACATCCTCTAGGGTCAGAGGCTCGAAATAAAGTCTGTCGGAGGTATCATAGTCGGTGGAAACCGTTTCGGGGTTACAGTTGACAATGATGGTTTCAAAGCCCAGCTTTTTCAGCGCCTTGGAGGCGTGAACGCAGCAGTAGTCAATCTCGATACCCTGCCCGATTCGGTTGGGACCGCCGCCTAAAATCATCACCTTCTGTTTGCCCTCATCCTTGGCAGGACAATCGTTTTCAATGTTATAGCTGGAGTAGTAGTATGCCGCATCAGCGGTACCGCTGACATGGACGCCCTCCCATTTTTCCACAATGCCGGCGTCGATTCTCGCCTTACGGATGGCATCCTCCTCCACGCCTAAAATCTGTGCCAGATACTTATCGGCAAATCCGTTCTGCTTTGCCTTTTTCAAGGTTTCGGCATCGGGAACTTCGCCTGCCCTTGCCTTCAGCGCCTCTTCTTCCTCCACCAGTTCTTTCATCTGCTGGATAAAGTAGTGCTTTACCTTGGTTCTCTCATGAATCTCATCCACGGTGGCACCCTTCCGGATTGCCTCGTACATGATAAAGTGCCGCTCGGAGCTTGGCACATTGAGCATGGTCAAAAGCTCGTCCTTGGTCTTTTCGCCAAAGTCCTTGGCACCGCCCAAGCCGTATCTGCCGATTTCCAGAGAACGGATGGCTTTCTGGAAGGCTTCCTTATAGGTCTTGCCAATGCTCATAACCTCGCCGACCGCACGCATCTGAGTGCCCAGCTTGTCCTGTGCCCCCTTAAACTTCTCAAATGCCCAACGGGCAAACTTCACTACAATATAATCGCCGCCCGGCTTGTACTGATCCAGGGTGCCGTGCTTGCCGCAAGGAATCTCGTCCAGGGTCATGCCGCTTGCCAGCATAGCGGAAACCAGTGCGATGGGGAAACCGGTTGCCTTGGAGGCAAGTGCCGAAGACCGGGAGGTTCTGGGATTAATCTCAATGACAATGATTCTGCCGGAAACCGGGTCATGGGCAAACTGCACATTGGTGCCGCCGATCACCTCAATGGCTTCCACAATCTTGTATGCCTGACGCTGGAGCTCCTTCTGGGTTTCCTCTGAAATGGTCAGCATAGGTGCACTACAGAAGGAATCGCCGGTATGAACGCCCAGAGGGTCAATATTTTCGATGAAGCAGACGGTAATCATGTTGCCCTTGGCGTCCCGGACAACCTCAAGCTCCAGCTCTTCCCAGCCTAAGATGGATTCCTCAACCAGGACCTGTCCTACCAAAGATGCCTGAAGACCTCTTGCACAAACCGTCTTTAATTCCTCTTTGTTATAAACCAGACCGCCGCCTTCGCCGCCCATGGTGTAGGCAGGCCGAAGAACCACCGGGTAATTCAGCTTTTCCGCAATTGCCAAAGCCTCCTCCACCGAGTAGGCAACCTCGCTCCGTGCCATCTCAATGCCCAGCTTGTCCATGGTCTTTTTGAACTCAATGCGGTCCTCGCCGCGCTCGATGGCGTCTACCTGAACGCCGATGACCTTAACACCGTACTTGTCCAGAACCCCTGCCTGATTCAGCTCGCTGCAAAGGTTCAGACCCGACTGTCCGCCCAGGTTGGGAAGAAGTGCATCGGGGCGCTCTTTTGCAATAATCTGCTCCAGACGCTCCACGTTCAGAGGCTCGATATAGGTAATATCTGCCGTATCCGGGTCGGTCATGATGGTCGCCGGGTTGGAGTTCACCAGAACAATCTCGTAGCCCAGGTTTTTCAACGCCTTACACGCCTGGGTTCCGGAATAGTCGAACTCACACGCCTGACCGATGATAATCGGACCGGAGCCAATGATCAATACCTTGTGAATGTCATTTCTCTTCATAGAATCCCCATCCTCTATTCAAAATTTTAATCGCAATATACCTATCTTAACAATTATATCATAAAGCTTGCAAGAATCAAGGGAATTTTTTGAATTTTCTAAAATATTGGTATTTTGTATCAAAATCGGATGAATTTTTCGGGAAAATTTTATGTATCGTAGGGGTGCTGATTGCCGGTGGAAATCGTTCAGCACTGACCGAGGCGAGAGCCGAGACGTGCGTCCCCGACGGTCCGTTGCCATTGCGAAAATCACGGCGGGACATTCGTGAATGTCCCGCTTGATTTTTTTGTTTTTTATGTTATACTAAACAAAAAACATGAAATGGAATTTTTCTTCATGAAACGATTGTTACCGTTCTTACTTTTCTGCCTGCTCCTTACCGGGTGCAGTCTGCCGGGAAAAACCCCCGAATATTCCCAGACCCATTTCCTGATGGACACAGTCTGTACCATCCGGAGTGATTCGAAGTCCGCCATTTTAGCGGGGTTCTCTATGGCTCGGGAGGTCCAGGATGCCACCGACTTTTATGACGAAAACTCCACCGTATCTGCCTTTAACCGGGCGGACGCCGGGGTTCCCGTTCCCCTGGATTCCCACACCTACACCATTGTAGCCACCGCCCTGAAGGTGAGTGAGGCATCAGGCGGTGCCTTCGATATCACCGTTGCTCCGGCAAAGGCACTCTGGGACTTTGCCGAGGGCGCCCTTCCCCCGGAAAAATCAGCGGTGGCAGAGGTTCTCCCCCGGATTGGCTGGGAAAAGCTGTTGCTTGACACCGAAACCCAAACCCTGACCAAGCGGGAAAAGGGCGTTGCCATTGACCTGGGCGGCTGTGCCAAGGGGTACGCTGCAGATATGGCGAAAAACGCCATGATAGAGGCAGGTGCCGCCTGGGGAGTTTTGGATTTTGGAGGAAATGTAGTGGTCTTTGGCAAGAACCCCGCCCGCAAGGACGGAGGCTGGGAGATCGGGATTCAAGCTCCAAACCAGCCTGCCGGAACCTATGCCCGCACCGTTCCCATTGAAGATGCCGGAACGGTGGTGACCTCGGGCACCTATCAGCGGCGGTTTTCTTATAACGGGACCCTGTTCCATCATATTTTGGACCCAAAAACCGGGTTCCCGGCAGAAACCGAAAGCCAGAGTGCCACGGTAACCGGCAATTCTGCCCTCTATGCAGACTGCCTCTCCACCGCCTGCCTGATTCTTGGCAGAGAGAAGGGCACCGCCCTTGCCGACCGGTTCTATACCACTGTATTCTTTACCGATTAGGGAGGAAAACCATATGGAATTATACATGATTCACGGAAATTTACTGACCCAGGAGGGCACCGACTATCCCGACGGATATCTCCTCATTCGGGACGGAAAAATATCCGCCATGGGGGATATGACGAAGGCTCCGGAGATTCCCGCCTGTGCCGAGGTTTTAGACCTTGCCGGAAAGACGGTTACCCCGGGACTGATTGACGCCCATTCCCACATTGGCATCTGGGAGGACGGCATTGACTTTGAAGGAGATGACGGCAACGAGGACACCGACCCCGTCACGCCCCAGATGCGTGCCATTGACGGGGTGAACCCCCAAGACAGGGCCTTTGAAGAAGCCGTTGCCGCCGGGATTACCACGGTGGTAACCGGCCCCGGCAGTGCCAACCCCATGGGGGGACAGCTCCTTGCCATGAAGACCTTTGGCTGCTGCATTGATGATATGACGGTTTTATCTCCCGCCGGGATGAAAATTGCCTTTGGAGAAAACCCCAAATCGGTCTACCACGACAAGAGCCAGACCCCGGTGACCCGGATGGGAACGGCGGCTCTGCTCCGGGAGACCTTGTATAAAGCCAAAAAGTACCTAGAACAGCTCCATAAGGCGGAACAGGATACCGAGGAGAGTAAGCCGGACTGGGATATGAAGTACGAGGCACTTCTGTCCGTCCTCAAGGGGGAACTGCCCCTTTATGCCCATGCCCACCGTCTGGACGATATCTTCACGGCTCTGCGGATTGCCAAGGAGTTCGGTTTAAAGCTGGTGCTGGTTCACGGCACCGAGGCACACCTTGCGGCGGAGCGGATTGCAAAAGAAAAGGTTCCCGTATTATCGGGACCCATTCTTACCGACCGGAGCAAGCCGGAGCTGAAGAACCAGACAGAAAGTGCACCCAAGCTCCTGACGGACGCAGGCATCCCCACCGCCATCATTACCGACCATCCGGAAACCCCCCAAAAGCATCTCCTCTTGTGTGCGGGGACTGCCATGCGGGCAGGGCTCTCTGCCAGGGACGCCCTCGCTGCCATCACCCGGATTCCCGCAGAAATCTGCGGATTGTTTCATCGGGTTGGCTCTCTGGCGCCGGGCAAGGACGCCGATTTGGTCATCTGGAAGGGCACCCCGCCGAAAATGACCGCCGTACCGGAGATGGTTATAATAGACGGAGAAATCGCATATAGAGGATAAGGGAAACCCCCGAATTTCGGGGGTTTTTGGCATAGGTTCCCTGTTTGGTTGTAGGGGACATTCACGAATGTCCCGCCAAGGTGATTCGAACATGACAACGGGCAATTCATGAATTGCCCCTACGATGTTTAATCCACTCGGTTTGGTTGTAGGGACCGGCGTCCCCGACGAACCGTTGTGGGTTTGTGATATTATCCGGTTTGGTTGTAGGGGCGGGGTTCCATCCCCGCCCGTATGGTGATTCGGAATATCACCGGGAGGGCACGGAGACCCTCCCCTACGGTCATTCCTTGGGTATTAAAATGGTATATTCGATATAGT
>JAGALN010000195.1 GCA_017625185.1 Clostridia bacterium | reverse complement strand
GTTGCATTTTCGGCTTTTTCCTTGGTTGGCTTTTGGAACGCCGGTTTTTGAAATTCAGCACTGAGGTTTCGGGGAAAATAAGGGCAGTCCGGGGCATTATTGGTTCGATTCTTTTGCTCCTTTATGTTGTCTTGTTGAAGACACCCATGGCAAATCTGGATATGTATTGGGGAAACTTCGCATTTATGTTCATGGCGTTTGTTTTCATTCTGTTTTTATATCCCTTGGTATTTACCTTTGTAGAAAAGTTGGCGCAAAAAAAGAAACTCTCCTAGGAGAGTTTCCTTTTTATTTCGCCATGGTTAAGGTCACGGTTTGTGTTGCCCCGTCCCAGCCAACATCGTAGCCGATGGCTTCTGCCAAAAATCGGATGGGGACATACATTCTGCCGTATTCCACACCGTCAAGGACGGTGCTTTCGATAAATGCGGCAGTGTCCATCAGCTTTTCCTCGGTTTCGGTATATTGATTGGGTAGAATAAACAGAATTGAGTTCCCTTCCTGAATCAGATAAGTGCTGGAAATAGATTGAATCACAGCAGTTCTGGAATCGTCAATATAGCTGACGTTACAACCTAAATACTCCAGAATAAACCGCACCGGGACAAATGTTCTATCATCTCGCTCCTGAATCGTTCCCATTTCAGGCGGAATTTCTGCGGCAGTACCGTTAATGATAATGGTTTCCGCTGCCGCAAAAGCGGTTATGCCTGAAAAAGCAACTATCGCTGCAAGGAAGCATACAGTCAGTGTTTTAAGCAAACGCATCATGGAATCCTCCAAAACTATTCTGCAGCCGAAGTGATGGATACAGTCTCGGTAGACGCATCCCAAGATACGGTGAATTTCATTGCCTCTGCCAGAAACCGCAGAGGAACATACATCCGCTCATCGGTTTGATCAATAAATGTTTTGGTGTCCATGTTATACAGAGTGGGTACTGCTAAATCGGGCAGGACAAAAAGCTGATTGGAGCCGTCCATCACCAGATAAGAGGTGTTATTTTTATCCGTAATGGTGGCACTCTGCTGGACTTCGTTGAAGCTGACATCGCAGCCGAAGTATTCACAGATAAAACGCACGGGAACAAAGGTTCTGTCGTCTTTTTCCTGAATGGTACCCATATCTGCGGGAATCTCCAGGGTAACACCGTCTAAGGTAATCAGTTGCGCAGTTGCACCTACATTCAGGCAGGGAAGCAGAAGCGCACAAACCAAAAGGGCGAGCAAAAATGTCTTTTTCATAGGAATATCCTCCAAACGTATATGATAGATTTAGTATACCATAAGACTATAGGAAAAGCAAGTCTTTCTTTGCGGAAAACCGTATAAGCAGACGGAAATCACTTGACAGACGGGGGATTTTATGGTATTGTAAAAGGCGTACGATAAAGGAGGGGGCTTGTCTGTGAATCCACAGATGGAGTCTTTCTTTTTCTATATACGAGGGAGGATACAAAGATGGAACTATGGGAGCTTTTCCTGGTTGCGTTGGGTCTTGCCATGGATGCCGGAGCGGTTTCAATCTGCAAGGGACTTTCGGTGGATAAGATTAAGTCGAGTCATCAGCTGAAGGTGGGAGTTTACTTTGGCGGATTTCAGGCATTGATGCCCTTGATTGGATATCTCCTTGGGGTTCAGTTTCAATCCCTCATTGAGAGGGTAGACCACTGGATTGCTTTTGTCCTCCTTGCTCTGATTGGAATCAACATGATTCGGGAGGCAATGGGAGAGGAAGAAAAAATAGACTCCTCTTTTACAGTAAAAGCTATGCTTCCTTTGGCTGTGGCAACCAGCATTGATGCCTTGGCAGTAGGTATTACCTTTGCCTTTTTGAAGGTGGAGATTCTGCCGGCTATCTGCTTTATTGGTGCCGTTACCTTTGTGGTTTCGGTGTTGGGACTGATGATTGGTAATGTTTTTGGCTGTAAGTACAGGACAAAGGCTGAGGTTTTTGGCGGTATTGTCTTGATTTTTATTGGTTTGAAGATTCTGACGGAACATTTGGGAATTTTTTAAAGGACAACGATTACGGAGGTGCAACAAATGCTGTGCTGTAAGTGTAAGAAGAATTTGGCGGTGGTATACATCAGCCGGATGGATGAAGAGGGCAAGGCGGTCAATGAGGGTTATTGCCTGACCTGTGCCAAGGAATTGAATATTGGACCTGTTAACGAGATGATGGAAAAGATGGGTATCAATCCGGAGGAAATGGATGGATTGAATAAGGAAATGTCTGCCATGATGGAGGAGATGGGCGACCAGTTTCCGGGTGCAGAGGGAATGTCTGCTATCTTTGGCGGCGAGATGGAAGAGGATGAGGAAGATGATGACGGGCAGATGAGCCGGAGCATGCAGAAGAATCCGTTTGAGTTGATGAACCGTTTGTTTGGCGGCAATAAAGCGGCAGAGCAAAGCGGCGAGGAAACCGGACAAAAGGATGAGAAAAAAGCATCGGGAAAGAGTAAAAAAGAGAAGAAAAAGAAGAAGAATCTGGATATGTATGCGGTTAATCTGACGGAAAAAGCCAGAAACGGTCTGATTGACCGGGTGGTTGGACGGGATGTGGAACTGGAACGTACTGCACAGATTTTAAATCGAAGGACCAAGAATAACCCTTGCTTGATTGGAGAACCCGGTGTGGGCAAAACTGCAATTGCAGAGGGCTTGGCACTTCGAATTGTCAAGGGCGAAGTCCCGGCAAAGCTTCTGCGGTATGAGATTTATCTTCTGGATATGACAGCTGTGGTTGCCGGAACCCAGTTCCGTGGACAGTTTGAGTCCCGGCTTCGGAACATCATCGAGGAAGTCAAGCAATTGGGAAATGTGATTCTGGTTATTGACGAGATTCATACCATTGCATCTGCAGGAGATGCGGAGGGCGGGATGAACGCCGGAAACATCCTAAAACCCGCCCTTTCCCGCGGTGAGATTCAGGTTATTGGCGCTACCACCATTGAGGAATATCGAAAGCACATCGAAAAGGATGCTGCCCTGGAACGCCGGTTCCAGACCATTATGGTAGAGGAGCCTTCGATTGAGGAAACGGTGGAAATCCTAAAAGGGATTAAGGAATATTATGAAGATTATCACAAGGTTCGTATCTCCGACGAGTTGATACGTACCGCCACCATATTGGCAGAGCGGTATATCAATGATCGATTTCTGCCGGATAAAGCCATTGATGTGATTGACGAGGCGGCATCCAAAGCCAATCTGGACAACATTGACCTTGTAACTATTGCCAAGTTAAAGGCGGAAGTAAAAGAAGTGGAAGAGGAACTGGAACAGGAAAGTTCCACTGTATCAGAAACCATCGAGGAATTTCAGAAAGTAGCAGACCTAAAGAGTAAGAAATGTCAGTTAGAGGAGCAGATTGCAAAGCTGGAGAAAAAGCCTTTGCGGGAATTGACGGTGGAGGACATTGCTGCTGTCATTGAGCTTTGGACCAAGATTCCGGTCAAGCATATCAGCGAATATGAAACCAATCGGCTGATTAATCTGGAGGAACGGCTTCACCAGCGGCTGATTGGTCAGGATGAAGCGGTAGAGTCAGTCAGCCGTGCCATCCGCAGAAAACGAGCAGGGATTAGCTTGAAAAGGCGACCGGTATCTTTTATCTTTGTAGGACCTACGGGTGTTGGTAAAACCGAACTGGTCAAGCAGATTGCAAGGGAGGTTTTTGACGGGGAGGATGCCCTGATTCGTCTGGACATGTCCGAGTATATGGAAAAGCATTCCGTAGCAAAGCTAATCGGTTCCCCTCCCGGCTATGTGGGATATGATGACGCAGGACAGTTGACAGAAAAGATAAGAAGAAGACCCTATTCGGTGATTTTGTTGGACGAAATTGAAAAGGCGCATGAGGATGTCTTTAACATCCTGCTCCAGATTTTGGATGACGGTAGAATTACTGATAGCCACGGCAAGACGGTTTCCTTTGAGAATACCATTATCGTTATGACCTCCAATGCAGGAAGTGATCAGAGAACCAATGTGGTAGGCTTTTGGGAG
>JAGALN010000014.1 GCA_017625185.1 Clostridia bacterium | reverse complement strand
CTGCCCCTTTTTATCTTAAACACTATGATTTGTAGGGTCCGGCCTCCCGGACGTTCCGCCGTGATTTTCAATAAGGCAAGCGGGCTGTCGAGGACGCCAGTCCCTACAACGAACTCCGGACGATACGATTTAGACGGCGCTATACAAATCCTTTTTGCATACTTTTTTTGAATCAGCATAAACATATACCATCTATGAAATCAGAAAGGACGATTGTTATGCCCCGAAGCCGTATCAAAACCTATGTGATTGCCATCCTGATTCCTCTGGCGGTTGGATTTCTCTCCTCGCTTTTGACCATGGAGAGTATGGACATCTACAGCGAGCTGGTCACCCCGCCACTTTCCCCGCCCGGCTGGCTCTTTCCCATTGTCTGGACGGTTCTCTATACCCTGATGGGAGTCAGCTCCGCCCTGGTTTGGGAAAACCGCTCGATAAATCCGGGTGCCGCCAATTGCGGCATTCTCTATTACGGAGCCAGCTTAATCTTTAATTTCCTCTGGAGCATCTTCTTTTTCAATTTCCGCTGGCTTCTCTTTTCTTTTATCTGGCTTTTGATTCTTCTCTATCTGATTCTCCGCACCATTGTCTGCTACAAAAAGGTATCCCCCATCGCCGCCTATCTCCAGATTCCCTATGCCCTCTGGGTCGCCTTTGCGGGGTATTTGAATTTTACATTGTGGATTTTGAACCGGTAATGACACACAAAAAGCAGATGTCTTTGACATCTGCTTTTTTAAGTTCCATTTTGTTTTTACCAAGCAGTCCAGCCACCGTCTACCACAATATTGGTGCCGGTCATAAAGGAGGAAGCATCCGATGCCAGAAGCAGAACCGCACCTGCCATCTCATGGTTCTTACCAACTCTGCCCAGCATGGTCTTGTTGGCGAGCTTGCCGACGAACTCCTGGTCGCCGGAGTTTGCCGGGTTGGGGAAAGGACCGGGGGTTACGCTGTTTACACGAATGCCGTATCTTGCCAAGTCCCCTGCTGCATAGCGGGTCAACTGATCTACGCCAGCCTTTCCTGCACCGTAGTTGGCAGGACTTCTCTGGGGATTGCCCTCCCCGTAAACACGGAGGTCGGGAGATACCAGACCGTACATGGAGCAGTAATTGATGATGGACCCGCCCTTTTCCTTCATGAAAGGAATCACCTCACGGATGCCACGGAATACCGAACTGAGTGCACCGTCGATGCCCAGCGCCCAGGTTTCGTCATCCATCTTCTCCAGCTGGCTCTTTTCGCCATGGGCACCGCCGTAGGTAGCACAGTTGACCAAAACGTCTACACTGCCGAACTTGTTATAGACTTCCTGAAAACAGTTTCTCATGGACTCTGCCGAGGAAACATCGCAAACCACCTTCATGTCCGGCTCGAACTTCTCTGCCTCAGCCCACCGATTCTCCTCGGGACGAATGTCTGCCACAACTACCGTTGCGCCAAAATCTTTCAAAATCTGTGCGTTGGCAGAACCCAAATATCCGGTACCGCCGGTGACGATACAAACCTTACCTGTCAAATCAAATAACTTTTTGTAATCCATTTTCATTGCTCCTCTCTGCAATATCTTACCTCAATTATACCCACCGTCTTATCTTTCGTCAACTAGCTTTGTTGCCTTTTTGAGAAGATTCTTGTCCGCTATTCAGTTTTTTAGGGGAAATTCCATTGACTTTTCGCCAAGCCGATGGTATGATAGCGTTAGAAACAGAATCCTCCGATAACCATTTGCAGAGCTCGGCATCTTTGATGGTCCGCTTTCGGACCGTCCAGGCGCCAGCCCCTATACTATGCCAATGGCTTCGTTTTTGCTCACCAGAAAGGGGTGGATACCATGTCCGGTCATTATGGTTTGGACTTTTTTGTCGGAAAGACACACTGTCAATTGATTCATGTCCACCAAGGCGATGTCATTGCCCTTCGGGAACGTCCCTATTATTATCACCAGCACCTATATTTTGAATTTCATTATGTAGAACATGGTTTCTGTGAGTTTATCTGCCAGGAGGAACGCTTCCGGGTTCAGGAGGGTCAGCTTTTGATGATTCCCCCCCAGCTTTATCATAGTGTGAACGAACAGTCGGAAGACGTGGAACAGATGAGCCTGTCCTTCTCTATCCAGCTTCCTAAAACCTCACCTGCCATGCAGGACATACGGTTTTACCAAGCATTTTCCCGGGACCGTGCCCTGATTCTGTCTGCCAAGGAATTGGATTTACACAACGAGCTTCTCCGGCTCCGGGCTCTGGCACAGGATTCGGGGAACAGCTATCTCATCCGGGAAAAGCTCCGGGCCCTTGCCAATGTTTTTTTGATTGATCTGTACGAGCAGCTTGCCATGGGGAACGAGCTCCATGCCGAAACCGATGATGCCCCGCCCCTCTCCCAGGAATACCTGATGGATGAGTTCTTTTCCTCCCGGTTTATCACCGGCTCCTCCAGCCGGGAACTGGCAAACCAGCTCCATATCAGTCCTAGACAGCTTCACCGGACCATCAAGAAAAAGTATAATATGAACTACCGGGAAAAGAGCAAGGAAATCCGGGTGGAAATTGCCACCAACCTCCTGCTTAATACCGACAAGAGCATTGCACAGATTGCAGAAACCTTGGGATACAGCCGAAGTGCCAACTTCAGCTATTTCATCAAAAACGCCACCGGAAAGACCCCCTCCCAGATTCG